>JACPFH010000754.1 GCA_016183075.1 Deltaproteobacteria bacterium
AACTACTCCCTGATCGTCGATAACCGCTCGTTTGAGGTCGAGGTCGACGTGGCGGAGGATGAATACGGTGTGCTGGTGGACGGTAGGAGCTACCACATCGACCTCGTCGACGAGCGGCGCGTGCGGCTTGGCGGGCTACAAGCCGGGATTCATGTCGAGGGACGCCAGGAAATTTCGGTGCCGATGCCGGGGAAAATCATCGCGGTCCTCGTCGGGGAAGGAGACCGGGTGGAAAAAGGTCAGGGCCTCGTGATCGTTGAGGCCATGAAGATGGAAAACGAGGTGCGGACTCCGATCAGCGGCGAGGTCAAGGAGATTCGAGTAAAGGCTGGCGAGGCTGTCGAGGCGGGAGCCGTTCTGCTCGTGGTGGAATAGCTGGCGTCGCAAAAAATTTTCTTGTCAGGTTGTCGCATTCGTGTTATAGACCCCCATGGATGGTCCCAAAAAAAGTTTTTTTCACCAAGGGAGCTGGAATTCACAAAGAGCGGCTGGCTTCTTTCGAGCTGGCGCTGCGGACTGCCGGACTGGCCCACTGTAATCTAGTTTTGGTTTCGAGCATCTATCCTCCCGGTTGCAAAATCATCTCGAAAGAAGACGGATTGAGGCTGCTGCGGCCCGGGGAGATTGTTTTCGCCGTTTACGATCGCGAAAACACGAACGAGCCCAACCGTCTTATCGCCGCTTCCGTTGGTTTGGCCATCCCGGCGGATCCGACCATGCATGGTTATCTTTCGGAGCACCATGCGTATGGGGAGACCGATGAAAAGGCCGGGGAATATGCCGAGGATCTCGCCGCCAGCATGTTGGCGACCACCCTGGGAATTGAATTTAATTCGGAGCTCGACTGGGACGAGCGGGAACAGATCTTCAAAATGTCCGGCAAAATCGTGCGCACGACCAACATCACCCAATCTGCTATCGGCAATAAAGAGGGCCTCTGGACCACGGTCTTTGCCGCCGCCGTCTTTATCAACGACGATAACGCCCCGGAAGGCAAATAACCCCTTTTAGTTTTGAGTTTTGAATTTTTAGTTTTTAGTTCCCCCCCGCGACTTAAAACTCAAAACTAATAACTCAAAACTGATTTTTCTGTCTGGCCAGATAGGCGACGAGGATGCTCACGCCATATAAGACGAGCAGGGGCACCGCGAGCAGGATCTGGGAGATAATATCGGGAGGCGTGAGAATGGCGGCGAGTAGGAAGAGCAGGAGGACGCCGTAGCGGAACTGATGGATAAGGAACCGGTGGTTGAGGACACCGATCCGGGTGAAAAAATAGGCGGCGACGGGCAGCTCGAAGATGAGGCCGAAAGCGAGCAGCAATTGTGCGGAGAACGAAAGGTATTCGCCGATCCGGATGGCGGGGCGCACGCCCAGGGCGTTGTAGCGCTTGAGGAAAAAGGCGTATCCCATCTCGAAGACCACGGCGTAGCAGAAATAGGCGCCGAGCAGAAATAGCAGGGTCCCGAACAAAACAAAGCCGCGGGCATAGCGTTTTTCATGCTCGTAGAGACCCGGAGCCACGAATTGCCATGACTCCCACAGGATCACCGGGAAAGCGAGGAAGAGGGCCGCGATCAAGGCAACCTTGATCTTCGTGAAGAAGGCCTCGGGAACGCCGGTTCCGATCAGACTTAGCCCTGGCGCCTGGAGCCGTAGCAGGGGAGCGGTCAGGATCGCGAAGATCTGGTCGGCAAACGTAAAAGAAAGAGAGAAAGCGGCGACAATGGCGAGCGCGGATCGGATAAGGCGCGAGCGAAGCTCCTCCAGGTGGGCGGTGAAGGGCATGCGGGCATCATCGGGATGCCCTTTACCTTGAGTCTTTCTCACGCTCTTGTGCGGCGGGGGTTGAAGCGGCGGAGCGCTCCTCGCCGGCCGGAGTTTCAGAAGCCGATTCCTCGATCTCCTGTTCCACCTGCCGGAACTCCTCCTTTATCTCATCTGTGGCACGGCGAAACTCTGCCAGGCCCTTGCCTAAAGCGCGGGCGATCTCCGGAAGCCTGCGCGGGCCCAGTACAATAAGCGCGAGCGCCAGAATCAAGATTAACTCCGGCATGCCAATGCCGAACATCACACTCTCCAACTATAAGCTATTCCATTTCGGGTTGGCAAGCAAGCGCGCGGGCGGCAGGCGCGCTTTACTTTTGCGGGCCAGCGATGGTAGATAAATGGGTTACGTATGGCGCGGTCCGGCGTTGTGATCGATCGGGATTACCTCAAACATGATCCGGGGCCTTTTCATCCGGAAAGACCGGAGCGGCTCAAAATCCTTCTAGATCTTGCCGATGAGCTCGATCAGCGGGAGTTCGAACTTTTGCCTCCCCGACCAGCTTCGAGACAGGAAGTCGGAGCCTGCCATAGCGCGGACTATCTCGAACTACTTCAGGCCACCTCCGAGGTTAACCGCTATGCTCTGGACGGGGACACGGTCACATGCCGCGATTCCTTCGGCGTAGGGTTACTGGCCGCCGGGGGCTTTCTCAACCTTCTGGATGGAATGGCGTCGGGGGAGCTGAAGAACGGGTTTGCGCTGGTGCGCCCGCCCGGACATCACGCGCTCAAGGATCGGGGCATGGGTTTTTGTCTGTTCAACACGGTGGCCATCGGTGCGCATCACCTCAAGCGTCGTTACGGCGCGAAGCGGATTCTCGTCATGGACTGGGACGTCCATCATGGGAATGGCACCCAAGAGGCGTTCGATCGAGATGCCTCGGTTCTCTACGTCTCCACCCATCAGTATCCTTTTTATCCCGGGACCGGGGCGGCCGAGGAAGTGGGCGCCCAAGAAGGCGAAGGTTTTACAGTTAATGTTCCTCTCCCCGCAGGTTGCGGTGACGCGGAATATGCGCGGGTTTTTAACCGAATCGTGATCCCCATTGGGTCGAGGTTCGCGCCCGACTGGATTCTGGTTTCGGCGGGCTTTGACCCCCACCGTGATGATCCCCTTGGCGGGATGGATCTGACCGAGAGCGGGTTTGCGGCCATGGCTTTCGCCCTGCTCGACCTCGCGGCGCGGCATGCCGGCGGAAGAATCGCTTTCCTGCTCGAGGGGGGCTACGACTTGGCCGCGCTCAAACGTTCGGTGGCCGGAGTGCTCGCCCAGATGCGCGATCCGGAAAAGGCGGAGCCGCCTTCGAGCCGCGGCGGGGAGGCGATTGAGCCCCTCGTGCGTAAAGTCCTTAGGATTCAAGAGCCCTACTGGTCAGGATGACCAGGCTGTTGAAAAAGCCTGTGTTCAGACCGGTCAAAAAGGTCCCAGATGCAAGGCGCGCGAGAAACCGACGAGCGGAGGCGTACTTGAGCAGTACGTTGGAGCGAGGCGGTTGAGCGCAACGAAGCAGATGGGCCTTTTTCAACGGTCTGATGAGGTATTGACGCTCCGCGCCTGCTGGTTTATTTTTAGGCCTCTTCAGCGGTCAGCGTGAGTTGGCAGATCATGGAGTCACGTAGAGTCGTCGTAACCGGTCTCGGCCTGATTACGCCTTTGGGCACCGGCGTGCACAAGAATTGGGAAGCTGTGGTCGCCGGCCGATCCGGGATCGCGCCGATCACCCGGTTCTCCGGACTGGAGTTTTTTCCCACCCGCATCGCGGGGCAAGTCCCGGACTTCCGCGCCGAAGACTTCATCGAGCCCAAAGAAATCAAGAAGATGGATCTCTTCATCCAGTATAGTGTGGCCGCGGCCGGCATGGCGCTGCAAGACAGAGGTTCGAAAATCGGCGCTGAGGAAGCCGAGCGGGTGGGCGTGATCATCGGCGTCGGTCTCGGCGGGATCGAAACCATCGAGTATTACAACCGCGCGCTGATCGAGGGCGGGCCCCGAAAAGTCTCGCCTTTCTTCATCCCCAAAGTCATCTCGAATTTGGCGCCGGGTCAAATCGCGATACGGCACGGCGCCAAGGGGGTCAACTGGACCCCCACGTCCGCGTGCGCTTCGGGAAACCATGCGATCGGCGAGGCGTTTCACCTGATCCGCGGCGGGGTTCAAGACGCGGTCATCGCCGGGGGAGCGGAGGCTGCCATCACGCCGCTCGGCATCAGCGGCTTCAGCGCCATGAGGGCCCTCTCCACGCGCAACGATGAGCCGGAGCGGGCGAGCCGGCCGTTTGACAAGGAGCGCGACGGCTTTGTCATGGCCGAAGGTTCGGGCGTGATGGTCCTCGAGGAGCGCGAGAAGGCGATAAGGCGCGGAGCGAAGATCTACGCCGAGGTGATCGGCTACGGTGCCAACGCCGATGCCTATCACATGACCGCGCCCTCGCCCGAAGGCGAAGGGGCAGCCCGGTGCATGGCACTGGCCTTGAAGGATGCGGGCGTAGCGCCGGAAGAGGTGGACTATATCAACGCGCACGGCACTTCTACCGAATACAACGACATCAACGAGACCCAGGCGATCAAAAAGGTTTTTGGCGAGCGGGCGTACAAGATCCCGGTGAGTTCGACCAAGTCGATGACCGGCCATTTGCTGGGAGCGGCGGGGGCCGTGGAGGGAATCTATTCCGTTCTGGCGCTCAAAGAGGGAATGCTTCCCCCGACCATCAATTATGAGAACCCGGATCCTCAATGCGACTTGGATTACGTGCCTAACCAGGCGCGCCAGGCTAACATCCGCGTGGCTCTCTCTAACTCCTTTGGCTTTGGCGGGACCAATGCGTGCGTCATTTTCAGGAGGGCTGCGTGACGCGTTCTCAAGTCAGGAGCGTGGTTCTGGGCACCGGCTCCGAGCTTCCCTCCAAAGTGTTGACCAATTCGGCTTTGGAGCAGATGGTCGACACCTCCGACGAATGGATCACGGTCCGCACCGGAATCAAGGAGCGGCGGATTCTGGAGGAGGGTAAAGGCAACACCGATATGGCTTACCACGCCTCGCTGCGCGCGCTGGAGGATGCGGGCGTGGAGGCAAAAGAGCTCGAGGCGATTATCGTCGGCACGGTCACCCCGGATTATCCTTTTCCGAGTTCCGCCTGTATTCTCGAGCACATGCTCGGCGCCCGAAATGTATTTTCTTTCGATGTCAACGCCGCGTGCTCCGGATTTCTGAACGCCCTGGCGGTGGCAGATTTCTTCATCCGAACGGGCAGGATCCGAAACGCCCTCGTGGTGGGCTCGGACGCGCTGAGCCGCTTGCTCAATTGGCAGGATCGCGCGACCTGTATCTTGTTCGGCGACGGCGCCGGTGCCGCGGTCCTCGGGGCCTCCGAGGGCGGCGGACGGGGGGTCCTGAGCACGCGACTGCGCACGGACGGCTCTTACGCCAAGACCTTGTATGTTCCCGCCGGGGGTTCGCTCAAGCCCGCGAGCATCGAGACCGTCCAGCGCAACGAGCATACGATCACCATGAACGGGAAAGAGGTGTTCAAAGTCGCCGTGCGCTCGATGGAAGAGATAAGCCGCGAGGCTTTGAACGATGCCGGCGTGAGCATCGATCAGGTTTCTCTGGTCATTCCTCACCAGGCGAATCGCCGGATCATCACGGCCATGGCCGAGCGCCTGGGCTTTTCGATGGAGAAAGTGGTGGTGAACGTGGATAAATACGGCAACACGTCGGCCGCCTCTGTGCCGGTGGCGTTGGACGAGGCGCGCCGCCAAGGTCGAATCAAGGCCGGTGATATCGTTTTGCTGAACGCGTTCGGCGCCGGGTTTGCCTGGGGCGCCGCGGTCATCCGCTTCTAACTTCCAGCCCCTTTCCTTGCACCCGCCCGGATATCCCTGGAAATCTCCTCGGAGGACGATCCGCCTCAGCTGGACGTGGCTCATGGATTAAGCTCCCTCGGGAAGCGCGCGCTCGGCTGCGGCCGATGGGTTCGTGCCATGAGTCGTGCCGTTTGTAATCGGACGTCCGCAGTCTCGCTCGCGCTCCCCTCCGTCGCTCCTCTCGGTCGCGATAACCGGTTGACGGGCAAGCTCTCTCCCCTTTGGAACGCGACTCGGGTTTTCCCCTGCGTCCGTACCTG
>JACPFH010000755.1 GCA_016183075.1 Deltaproteobacteria bacterium
CCGCATTTCTTGACCGACGACAACTGGTCCTCGAAGTGCACGCCCGCCGCGCCGGCCTCGATCATCGCCTTCATCAGCTCGTATGCGTTCAGCACACCGCCGAATCCCGACTCCGCGTCGGCCACGATCGGCGCAAACCAGTCCACCGCATCGTCGTCCTCGGCGTGATGCAGTTGGTCGGCACGCATGAGAGCGTTGTTGATCCGGCGCACCACGCTGGGCACGCTCGATACCGAGTACAACGATTGGTCGGGATACATCTGACACGAGTCGTTTCCGTCCGCCGCAACCTGCCAGCCCGACAGGTAGATGGCCTGCAATCCCGCCTTCACCTGCTGCATCGCCTGATTGCCGGTCAGCGCGCCGAGCGTGTTTACGTAAGGCTTGGTGGTAAGCAACCGCCACAGCTTCTCGGCGCCGCGGTGGGCCAGGGTATGCTCGATCACCAACGATCCGCGGAGGCGAAATACGTCCTCGGCCGTATAGTCGCGCTTGACATCCCGCCAGCGCGGGTTCTCTTCCCATTCGTCCTTGATCGCTTCGATCGCAGCAGCGTGCTTGCTTGCACTCTTGATCATGCCAATCTCCTTCGGTTTGGAAGTGGACAAGAGCACGGTAATGTGGGTATTGTGTGAATTCCACACAATAAAATTTCACAATGTAAATTTCACAAAAGAGGGCTTCTGCAATTTCACAAGGTCACTTTTACTGACGGGACGAAAGATGGAACGAATCATCAGGAACAGCCACTTCCTCGGGGCGAAGCTGCGGACCCTGCGAAAAGAGCACCGGATTACGCTCGAAGATCTGTCTGCGCGCTGTGCCCAGATTGATCCACAGTCTGCACCGTCGGTGTCCTACCTCAGCATGATTGAAAGTGGGCGCCGGATTCCGTCTGAGGGGGTGCTCGCCTTGATCGCGAGCGTCTTCCAGAGAAAACCCGTGTGGTTTCTCGATGAGAACGCGGAGTTCGCTCCGGTCAGTCGCGAAAAGGCGGCTGGTGGCGCGGCACGGATTCCTTTTGATCCTTCGTTTCTTTTCTCCAAGAACCTGCTGCAGGCTGCGATCCCCGAGCTTTTGTCGCAGACGGGGACCACGGGACGTCAGTTCGCGCATCTGTTGATTCGCTCGCACCAGGAAATATCGCGCAACGAATATCCCGATCTGGAACGCGCCGCCGAAAAGGTCAGCAAGCGGGCGTTCCCGCTCAAGGTCGATGATCTGATGGCACTGTGCAAGCGCCATGGCCTTGAGATTCGCTGGTTCGAGCGCAAGCCGTTACTTGCACGTGACAACGACCACGAGGTTCGAAGCGTGGTTCGGTCCTTTTTCGATACTCCCGGCACCGTTTATCTGAATAAGGCCTTGCAGTCGGATGCGGCACGTCTGAAGTTCGATCTGGCGACTCACATTGGGCATAAGCTGCTTCATGGAGGAGACGGCCTGAAATCGCCTCACGCCACGGGAGGTGACATGGGTGGAATCCCGGACAGCGGCTCACCCTTGCACGCCGGCATCGAGGCAAGAGATGTTCTGCTCGCGTGGAGAGACTTCGAATGCAGTTTCTTCGCCGGCGCCCTGCTCTGTCCGAAAGTGCCGTTCCGCCGCTTCCTGATGAGAGAACGATATCGGATCGAGGCGAGACGAAAGCTCGAACTTACGCCGGCGGTAATGATGCGGCGAATGACAAAGGTGTCTCCCTATCCGTATTGGCACTTTTTTGACGCGACTGCGCCGGGGCACTTCCGCGCGGTGTATCGGGGCAACGGCATCCCACTACCTTGGGGCAACATGACGCAGGCCACAGACCCCTGCCCGCATTGGGCCGTGTTCCGCATGGTCGGCAATGCCCAGAACGACTCGAGTTCGCAGATTTCCGTCCTTAGAGCGGACGATCGGTGGCAACTCTACTGTTGTCACACTCTTCGCACCCGTGATATGGCGGGGAACCCCCACGTACTATCGGTAGGGATCGACCTGGTGCCCGCGCTCTCCTCAAACGGGGCCGACGAAGCGCAGATTGTGGATAGCATCGGGGAAGACTGTTTTCGGAAAGGAGGCCAGGCGCGGATAGGTCGCCCGGCAGCAGAGGCCATTCGCGCCGTAGCCAATATTCTCAGCATTGCCTGGGTTGAGGAGTCCCTGGAGCAACCTGCTCGCATCATCTGCCCTCGCAGTTCACGCTGTCCGCGCCAGGGACAATGCGACGTGGCTCCGGCGACCCGCGCGCGAGACATTACTGCCGTCA
>JACPFH010000756.1 GCA_016183075.1 Deltaproteobacteria bacterium
AGCGAAGGGTTTCGTACTGAGCGGTGTCATTCCTACCTTCACTCACAACCTTTTCATGGAGGTCGCCGTCTACCAGCAGCGCGCCAGTGCGAGCGATGTTTAGGAGAAGAGCACCAAGAGAACGGCGTAACAATTGTTCCTCGCTTCGGTACTGAAGAAAACCGCTGATTAAAATCCCGATAGCCGTCAGCAATAGAAAACTTGCGCCCAGGCGCCATCCTAGCCGGCGCCAAAAGGGGAGGCGAGCCCGTAGGTTTCTCTCTGCGTCACCACGTTCCATGTTTAACGTCTCCGCGTCTCGCTCGCTGCCAGTTCTGACACATCCCTCTCAAAGAACAACTCCACAGTCCAGTCTAAAAGCACGCGAAGCCTCGCCGCCAGAGTGGGGAGCTTCAGCATATAGATCGTTTTCCAAAGGAACCAGGCAGGGAATCCGGTTAATTTGAGTCCCTGAAGGTCAGCCACCGCCTTGTGCCGGCAAAGAGGCACCATCTCTCCTAGCACTCGGAACTTAAAAGGCTTCTTCTCGCGGCCAGTAAATTCCGTCTCCAACACCGCCGCCAGTGCCCGTGCTTGACGGCTGGCTACCTGGGCGGTTGCGACATAGGGCACTCCCGTGTGAGGGTCGGTCTGGGCTGCATTATCGCCCAGGGCGTAGACGCCGTGTGTCCCCTGTACCTCGAAAAACTCGTTCACCAGGAGTCTGCCATCCTTGGTCTTGGGAAGACATAGCCCAGCCACCACAGGGCTCACCCGATTGCCGGCGGTCCAAATGACTGAGTGGCTGGGGATTATGCGCCCGTCTTGCAGCTTTAGTCCGTCTGCCGACACTTCGGCAGCCCGTGTGGTCTCCAATTCGATTCCTCGCCGTAAGAGCTGCTCTTTTGTGTAAGCAGCTAAATTGGTTGCGGTCTGCGGCAGGATGGCCTTGCCGACAAGAACGAGACGGATGCTACTTTTTGGGATCGAGGGATAGTGGCGAAGAAGAATCCCTCGCGTCAATTCCTCTAGAGCAGCGATCAGTTCCGTGCCCGCGTGTCCCGCGCCCACCACGACAAACGTGAGCAAGCGCTGTCTCGCCCAGGGATCATCGGCTAAGGCGGCCGCCTCGAAGAGATCGATGACATGGTTTCGAATCCGAACAGCATCGCCCACCCCTTTGAATGTCAGCGCATGCTCCATCGCCCCAGGAACAAGGGCCACATTCGGGGTAGCGCCCAGCGCCAGGACCAGGAGATCGTACTGCACTTGCTGGCGAATAGGCGAGCGACGGTGACGAGCAATCAGCCGGCGCCGCTCTAGATCGATCGCTTCAACCGTCATCTCTCCGAATTCGACGCCCCACTCGCCACACAGGGGACGGATCGGGTAGAGAATGTGACGGGTCTCGACAGCCCCGGTTGCAGCCTCAGCCAACATCGGAGTAAAGAGGAAAAAGTTCTGCTCGCTCACCAGCGTAATGTGGACTGGCAGAACACCGGCGCACCGCTTCGCCAGCTCCAGCGCCGTTGTGACGCCCGCAAATCCGCCGCCCAGAATGACAATGCGCGGCGCCAGCGAGGTAGATGGCCGGGCAAGCACGCGTCCGGCTGCCGGACGATAAATGATTTCCTGTGGTGTCCTCACAGGTCCCTCGCGCTCACGGTTTTAGGCGCCGGTTGGATTGCCTCCATCAATCGCCGCAACCCTGCTCGGGCTGGTTTCTCCCTCTACATATTGCACGGTCTGAGTGATTCCACTAGTGGTAGTTTCTCCGGTGGAACGAAGACCGCGAGGTATCCGTCTGCCGGTTTAAGAGATTGGAATGCTGTTTCGCGATAGCCCAGAGATCCAAGCTCGCAGCGCAGCAGCCCTGGCGGCGTGCCATGAAGGTCGGTGGGTCGGTCCACATCCACGATACCAACGCGCGCGCCTGGCGCTAGGGAACGATGGAGTCTGTACATAAACTCGTATGGATTATCGATTTCATGATATACGTGCGAGAGGATAGCGACGTCAATGACAGCCGGAGGTAACTTTGGATCGTTGGGGCTACCCAGAACGAGCCTGACACCGCCTATACCTTCGCGCTTTAACCGCACTTGCAGCTCCTTCAAATGGTTGGCATTGACGTCCGTTGCATAGATGATCGTGTCGGTTCCAAGGCGAGCTGCAAGTCGCACGGTATAATAGCCCCTGCCGGCTCCGACGTCCGCGACGCGAACCCCCGGTTTGATACCCAGGCGATCCATGACCCGCTCCGCCTCTTGGTGCAGGTCGCGCGTTTTTTCATCTGAGTACTCGGCCGAGATGATCTCTGCCACCGGCCGATTCGGGGCGGGAAATATGGGCTCCGCCCGGACCGCTTGCGAGAGGGTTTGAAATACCCACAGGCTTATGGCTACGAGCGCGATGAGGTGCATCAGAGCCCTTTCATGCGGGCAGCGTGGAGGACGGCAATGATGGTCATGCTGTCCACAATCTCGCCGGAGAGGACCATCTTGAGGACCTCTTCTAAAGGGAAGGTTCGGACCTCGATGAACTCCGTCTCATCTGGATCGAGTTCCAGCTTCACCAGGTTCTCACCGATAAAGAGATGGGCCGTCTCGTCCAGGACGCTTTTACTCGTGTGATAGGCGGAGATCAACGTAAGCCTACCTGCCCGATATCCAATCTCTTCCCCGAGTTCTCTTTGGGCCGCCGCCTCTATTGTCTCACCGTCATGGAGACCTCCTGTCGGCATCTCCCAAGTTGGGCGTTTGGCGACATAGCGGTATTGCTTGACGAGAAGCACAGCGTTTGGATCCAGGAACGGAAGCACACCGACGCAATGGCCGCAAGTGACAACGCCGTAAATGCTTTCCCGCCCGTCGGGGAGTACCACTTGATCCTCCCGCAGGGAAAGCCACTTGTTGCGATAAATCTCCCGGCTGGACCGGGTCTTCCAGGGAATCTCAACTAGACTTTTTCGATCTTTCATTTCGAGTGCTTATTAAAGAATCGCTTGGTGTTTTGAGCTCCTGGTGAATTGTCTAACTGTATCAAGGTCTTGAGATGCTGCAGATCTTCAGGGGTATCCACATCGTACCACGATGGCAGGCAGGCTACGTTAAGCCCTTTTGCTTGGGCACGCCGGATAGTCTGAGAAAAGACGTGCGCGCTGCTCCAAGTTATGCCGTCGAATAGCTCTCGGTGGAGCTTACGGAGGCCGATCAAATAGTAGCCCCCGTCCTCACAGGGCCCTAATACCAGGTCAATTTCTGGTTCACTGAGCACGGTAAGAGCCCGCTGAATGTAGTCGAGTGACAGCGTCGGTGTGTCACTGTCAATGGCTATTACTTTCGTATATCCGAGGCCTAAGAGTTGATGCAATGTGCTGAAGAGTCTCGAGCCGAGATCAACTCCTTGCTGAGGAATGAAAATAAAGCTCGGAGAGGCCATATCCTCGAATAAGGACTTTGCATCCTCCGGTGTGTAGGCGATTGCCGGCGTCGCCTTTTTCAGTGCTTTAACCTGTTCGATCTTGTCGAGAAGGAAACAGCGGTAGAGTTCTGCGGCCTCCTCGTAAGAGAGCGGAGGGCAGAGACGGGTCTTCACCTGCCCCGGCCAGGGGGCTTTTGCCATAATGGCGACAGCGCAGGTTGGAACCTCAGTCATTCTCTTCCTCGGGAACTTTCTTACCCCAACGCCATGGCGTCAAAGATCGCGCCTCCGAGAGTGGGAAAGACATAATGGGCGGCGCCTAGCTGCGATCTCTTCAGCCCTCCAAGCATCCCCACTGCAGCGATTTGGACCATGTCCTCTGCGTGTGCCCCCAGGACATGAACGCCTAGAACCTTATCCGTGGCTTCCTCATAAACCACTTTTACCATGCCTTCGGTTTCATCTCGGACCCCAGCGGCCGGATTGGAAGTGAAGGGCAGGCGAGTGACTTTTGCCTTTAGCCCGCGCTGAAGCGCCTCCCTTTCCGTAAGCCCCACTTGCCCGATCGCCGGGATCGTGAAGATCGCGCTGGGGAACACGCTGAAATCTACCTTTCGTTCGTTGCCTTTGAGCGCGTTACGGGCCGCGATGGGGCCTTCGTACCAGGCTACGGGAGTGTGCTGGTGCTTGCCTGCGGCATCCCCTATAGCGTAGACGTTCTCGTTGCTAACGGACTGGAGAAACTCGTTGACCTTGACGGCGCTGCGTTCGACATCCACGCTCGCCTTTGGCAGATTCAAGTTATCGACGTTCGAAGGTCGTCCCGTCGCCAACAAAACCTCATCCGCCGGAAAGCTCATGTTCTTATGTCCAACGCGAGCTTCCACAGTGCTGTTTTCAGCAATCCGGCTTACCTGCACGCCGGTGAAGATATCGATCGCCGCCTCTTTTGCGGTGACGAGCAGAGCTTCACGGATTTCATCGTCGAGAGCCGGGCCGATTTGCGGTCCAGACTGGAGAATGGTCACCTTCGAGCCAGCCCGGGCGAGGGCAAAACCGAACTCGAGCCCGATGAATCCCCCGCCGACGACGACCAATCTCGCAGGCTGTTCCTTCAAATGGATCAAATCGTCGCTGGTGATGCCGTGATCCGCCCCCGGGAAGGAAGGTCTCGCGGGCCTGGATCCCGTGGCTATGATCACTTTCCGGGCGGTCAGCTTCTTCCCTTCGATGTCGATTTCGTTCGGCCCCGAGAATCTCCCTTTCCCGCGAAGGACCGCAATGCCCAGCTTGGCGAGATTCTCTTCTTTGCCTTTTGACCAGCTCTCGACGATGCGATCTTTGCGTTCGATGATAGCCCGCCAATCGAGACTTAAATTGTCCGTTCCCCGAAGTCCCAGCGCGGCGCCCTTGCGCGCCCGCCAGAACAGTTCGATGGTGCTCACCAGCACCTTCTTGGGAATTCAGCCCCGCGCCAGACAGGTTCCCGCGAATCCGTCTTCCTCCACGAGCGACGTGTTTGCGCCCATTTTGACTGCTGTCTTTGCAGCGTTCGATCCCGCGGTGCCTGCCCCCAAAACGATTACATCGTAGTCCATGGCTCACCTCCGCTCGGATTTCCACTTTTTTCTCTACGCCCCATATTGCTGAATCAGCTTGGCGATCAACCCGGTCCAGCCGGTCTGATGGCTGGCGCCGATGCCTGCGCCGCTATCGCCGTGGAAATATTCGTGAAAGGGAATCAGGTCGCGCCAATGGGGATCAGTTTGAAATATGTGCGTGCCGCCAAGGACCGGCCGACGTTCGTCCGGGCCGCGCAGGAAGATGCTCATGAGACGCCGGGAAATTTCTCCGGCAACCTCCCACAGGCTGAGCATTCGGCCAGAACCGGTCGGGCACTCCACCTTGTAGCCATCGCCCAAATAGAAATGAAACTTCTGCAGAGATTCGATGAGCAGGAAGTTGACCGGAAACCAAATGGGCCCGCGCCAGTTGGAATTGCCGCCAAAGAGCCCGGTGCTCGACTCCGCGGGCTCGTAGTCGACGCGGTGCTCGGCGCCGTTGACGGTGAGGATGTAAGGGTGTTTTAGATGATACCGCGACAGGGCGCGGATGCCATATGGCGAGAGAAACTCCTCCTCGTCGAGCATGTAGCGTAGCACCCGGCGCAGTCGGTCTGGATCGACGAGGGATAGCAGCCTTCGTGAGGTGTGCCCGGGGGTTCTCATGCAGGCGCAATTTTGAGTCAGGTCGGGTCGGTTGTCGATGAACCACTCTAGCCGCCGCTTGAAGCCGGGCAACCGGTTGAGGAGATCCGGATCCAACGTCTCTACGGCAAACAACGGGATCAGCCCGACCATCGAACGCACTTTAAGAAAAAAGTGTCCTCCATCAGGCAGGTGCAGCGCGTCGTAGTAGAAGCCATCCTGGTCATCCCATAGTGCGATCCCTTCGTCCCCAAGGTTGTTCATGGCATGGGCTATGTAGACAAAATGTTCCCAAAACTTGCTGGCCACATCTTCGTAAGCTGGGTCTTCCCGTGCCAGTTCCAGGGCGATTGCCAGCATGTTCTGACAGTACATCGCCATCCAGCTTGTCCCGTCCGACTGCTCTATGTGCCCCCCGGTCGGAAGCGGCGCGCTACGGTCGAAGACGCCGATGTTGTCCAGTCCGAGAAAGCCTCCTTGGAACACGTTCCGGCCCTCGGCGTCTTTTCGATTCACCCACCACGTGAAGTTTAGCAAGAGCTTATGAAAGACGCGCTCGAGGAATTTACGATCGCCCACGCCCCGCCGCTTCTTCTCGACCTTGTAAACGCGCCATGCCGCCCACGCGTGCACCGGTGGATTCACGTCGCCGAAGGACCATTCGTAGGCGGGGAGTTGTCCGTTCGGGTGCATGTACCATTCCCGGAGGAGGAGGATGAGTTGCTCCTTGGCGAAATCGGAATCCACCAAAGCCAGGGGGATGCAGTGAAAGGCCAGATCCCACGCAGCGTACCAGGGGTATTCCCACTTGTCTGGCATGGAGATCACGTCGGCGTTGTAGAGATGGGTCCATTCGTGGTTCCGACCGTATTTTCCCAGCGGCTGGCGGCGGATATGCCGGATCGCCTTTAAGCCAGTGTTCCACAACGTAATGGTAAAACTGCTTCGACCACAGGATCCCGCCAAACGCCTGACGCATGACATTCTGCGCATCCGGTGCGAGGTCTTTAGGAATAACGGCGGCGTAGAACTCATCCGCCTCGCGTTGGCGGTCCAAGAAGACACGCTCGAAGTCAGCACCCAAGTGTTCCCCAACGGTAGGTGGGATTTCTTTATCGGTGAGCCGTAACCGCACGGTCACGGTCCTTCCCGGATCCACGGTCAGCGGATAATGTGCCGTCCCCTTTGTGCCCGACTGCCCCGCGTTCACCACCTCCTTGACGCCGTGCACGATATAATCGTTAATGCCGTCCTTAGCATACGACCCGTTCTCCAAACCGTAGAGTCGCCGGTTGTTCGTTTCATTTTCAGTAAAGAGCAGCTCCGGCGACCCCTCACAGTAGAGCCATCTTCGGCCGTAATAGTGGTGGTTCACTTCAATGACGGCTCTTGGATCTTCGCTCTTCACTCTTCTCAGATGCGGGCGCGGCTCCGTATAACCCCATGACCAGGTGTTGCGGAACCAGATCGTGGGTAGCAGGCGCAATGGCGCGGGATCGAGCCCGCGATTGATGGCTTGGATGCGGATCAGGATATCGTCCGGCGCGCCCTTCGCGTATTCCACAAAAACGTCGAAGTAGCGACTTTCGTCGAAAACTCCGGTATCGATTAATTCATACTCGAGGGAATTTCGGCGGCGGCGCCGGTTCTCGTCCAGCAGTCTTGCATAAGGAAACTCGGCCTGAGGGTACTTGTAAAGATACTTCATGTAGGAGTGAGTCGGCATCGAGTCCAGATAGAAATAGTACTCCTTGACGTCCTCGCCGTGATTGCCCTCGCTTCCGGTGAGACCGAAGAGCCGCTCCTTGAGAATCGGATCCCTACCGTTCCATAAGGCCAGGGCAAAACAGATGAACTGGCGCCGGTCGGAGATGCCGGCAAGGCCATCCTCGCCCCATCGGTAGGCTCGGCTGCGGGCGTGGTCATGGGGCAAATAATCCCAGGCTGTGCCGTAAGAGCTGTAATCCTCGCGCACCGTGCCCCACTGGCGCTCCGAAAGGTAAGGCCCCCAGCGTTTCCAGTTCGCCTTTCGCTCTCGATCTTCCTGCAGTCTCAGTTCCTCTTTTGTCACGGTTTCTCCTCGTTTATCCATTCAGACATTATTTGCGCACGATAGCATGCGAAGTGTTCTGCTCCTCGACCCCGGCCAGAACGACGCGGTCGAGGCGCAAAGCCTCTCCCACAGACCATGCCTGGAAAGGGCAGCCGCGCGGTGTATGGGGCGGGTCGGCATCCGCGATTTCCGACACGTGACCCAACCCTGCTTCGTTTACGTGCTGGACCAGCGGTTCGAAGAACTTCTCTCTTGCCTCTCGCTTGGCGTCACTGGTTCCGCCTCTTACCCGCACCCAGGCTTCTACGAAGGGACCGAGCAGCCAGGGCCACACGGTTCCTTGATGATAGGCCCCGTCGCGTTCGCGGACGCCGCCCTCGTAATGTGGTGTGTAACCCGGTTCTTCCGGGCCGAGAGATTTGAGACCAATCGGCGTCCACAGGCGCGATTCTACCGCGTTTACAACCTTGGAAGCCCGTTCCCCTTCCAGCAAAGCGAGGGGCAGGCCGCCAACCGCGAAGATCTGATTCGGCCTAAAGGAGGCATCCACCTTTCCCTGTTGATGGTCGGCGTCGACCACGTCATACAGGAAGCCGGCCTGATCGTTCCAGAATCGCACGCGAAAAGCCTCGCGTCC
Source organism: Deltaproteobacteria bacterium (assembly GCA_016183075.1). Taxonomy (GTDB): domain Bacteria; phylum Desulfobacterota; class Binatia; order UBA9968; family UBA9968; genus 2-12-FULL-57-22. The sequence continues at coordinate 8,300 of JACPFH010000756.1, forward strand.
GCGTTGGAGCAGTTCCTTCCATCCATCGGAGAATTGGCTGCCCACCCGGAGGGCATTGAGCCAGAGGGCCTGGACTTCGACAGGCTTCCCGGTGCGCGGCGTGACCACCCAATCGCCCACTTTCGCATCCATCCAGGTGAGCTGCACTCCCGGCACGCCGGCTGCGAGCAGGCCATCCTCGTCCAAACGGATTCCAAATCGGGTGCCGCGCGAATAGCCCGTAAGGATTGACTCAACCGCCTGCGCGAGCGCGCGCTTGTCACTAATGGAGAGTTTTCGCCGTTGCGCCTTGACCGCCTGGAGAAACTCATGGACCGCGATCACGTACCAGAGGGAAGCGTCAACGGAGTTGTATTCCGGCGTGTCACCCTGGTCGGGAAATCGGTTGGGGAGCATGCCTTCGGAGACCGTATTGGCCCATCGGAGGAGAATATCGCGGGCATCATCCATTCGTCCGGTAGCCAGACAGAGGCCGCGCAGGGCGATGAAGGTATCCCTTCCCCAGTCTGTGAACCAGGGATAGCCTGCCACGACGGTCTTTCCGTTCCCGCGCCGGACCAGATAGGCGTTCGCCGACCGGTGCAGGGTTGACGCGAAGCCGGAGCGCCGCTTTTGGTCCGCCTCGCGCAGCACCTTGAGACACTCGTCGGCGTTTTTGTCTTTCGGCAAGGCTTTGTTGTCGAATCCCTCGGCGGCGAGAATCCAGACCGCTTCGCTGCCCATTAAGTCCCACGCTAGGGTCCCCGGCGAGGCTAGATCTTCGGTGTAGTCTAAGCCGCGGGCCCGCTCCTCTTCATACAAAAAGTTTCGGTACCATGTGGGTTGGTGCGAATAGTTTCCGTTGGATATGGAAATCGCGCCCGGCACGCCTTGATAGGGGCGCCAGAGGAGGCGGCCGTTTGCCGATTCAGGTTCGAAACGGAAGGCCGGGTTTTCGTGGTGCATGGAATGATAGTCTCTGCCTGAAAAGAACGGACGGACGAAAAGCCTGGCTCGACCGCTCGGGGCGAATAGGCGCCACGACAGCGCCGTTACCGC
>JACPFH010000757.1 GCA_016183075.1 Deltaproteobacteria bacterium
ACTGGATCAAATAGTCCATGTCGAGACCAGCGCCCTGGAGATTAGCGAGACAGACGAGGAGGCGGTGTTGGAAGGAAAGACCTCGGACGGCACTCCGATCAGAGGAAACGATACGGTGAGGGTGGTGCCTTAAAACTACTGGCCTAGGAATTTGCGGACCGCGATTATTGGGATTCCCTTGAATTTCTTGATATCAAGCAGGTGATGATCTCCGGACACAATGGCGTCTGCCTGGCCATCTATCGCTAGGCTTAAGAAGATGAGGGCTCTACGGGCCGGACCCCTCCACAGGTAAGCGGAAACGAGGACATTTGTATCAAAGACCACCCTCCTAGCCACGAGACTCCCGGCTCTCGTGGATAATTTCCTCGATATGTTTCATGGCATAGCGTGGTAGGCCCTTTCTTCGGGTAAGCGAATCTGTGTAAGCGTAACTGGTTTCCGGTCGCGCACCCTTTTTCGGCTTCGAGCCCACTACGATTATCTCTACCTGACTTCCCGGCGGGAAGGGGAGGTCGGTGATTTCGGCTCGGCGCCCTTTTTGGACTCTTACTTTTTTCCTTATCGCAACGACGACTTTTGCCTTTTCCATTCGTTTGGCTCCTGTTTTGGTTATTAAGACGTGGCTGTCCCTTTCGTTAGCGAGAATTTTACATGAACTCGCGGCCTCCGACAATGGTGATTTGCCTGATGCGGCAGCTTCCCGAACAGCATCAATCTCGGGTCAGGTGGCACTGTGGCGGCTGCGATCCTCAGCATGGCGACGTTCGAGGCAAGGACCGTGAACCCGACGACCGTTACGCTGGCAAGTGCTCCGGTGAAGCTGACCGGGAACGGGACGCCGACGCGTCGTTTGAGGATATGAATGGGGATGATCTCTTGGATCTGGTTGTCCATGGAAGCACCTCTGCCTTGCAGGTTAGCCACACAGACACAGAGACAGTTTTAGAATGCGAGACATCTGATGGGACCGAAATTAGGGGGAGGGATACAGCAAGGGTTGTCCCGTAGAGGGGAACAGAGAATCAGATTAAAGAGCCTTCGGCTTCCCCTAACACTTCACCGCGCCTCATACCTTGACTTGCTCGGAAACTAGCGCCCGGGCCTCCCGGGCCAAGCGGGCTCGATGCTTTTGCAAAATCCCCCGTGCCTCACGCCGCCGTTTTGATTCTTTTGCCACGAATTCCCTAATAGCCTTGCGGATAATCCGGGAGCGGCTCCTGGTCCCCTTGACCGAGTTTTCAGCAAGCTCTTCTAGAGACTTGAGCGTATTTTCGTCAATAGTAATTGCAATAGTCTTCATAATACTAAAGCTTATACTGATACGACGATTCGTGCACCAGGACAAACTGAATGTCAACCGGTAGGGACAAGCGATTACATCTTAGAATTCCATCTCCGACATGCAGCGGAAGCCGATCAGAATGTGCAGACTCTGGCGTGGCCGCCCCTGGCGCATGGCCGCGCGGCAGGTCCCCGAGAACGATCCCGGTCGAGGTGACGAAGAAGGCTCCGAGAAGCAATCTGGGTTGGGCCGTGGCGGGACTTGGAAACCGGTTGCGAGTATGCCAAGAGTAATTGAATTTGCTCCGCGGAGGAGACTATGGAGAGAAAGAGATCGCCGGTCAGGCGGCCGGAAACCAGAACAAGGAGAGCGATCCACCAAAGTTGCGCTCTGGAGTCTGGGAGCAAGCGCGGCATGAGCCAATGGCAAAGGAGGGCCGTTGAGCAAGAAAAAGGCGCATGAAGAGGAACTCGAGAAGGGGCTAGAGGCGCTTAGACGGGCGGGGGTGGAGATCGAGGAGCGTTCCCCGGCGGGGATCAAGACCCTCGAGTCCCATCTGGGTGGGCAGCGCGAGATCGACCTGGCCATCGTGTCGCTGTTGGGCCGGATCGTCGATCCTGCGTCGCGGGATCTTTTGATCGGGTTGGAGCAGCGCACCCGAGATAAGCCGCTAAAAAAGGAGATCCGCCGCTCGCTCTTCAAGTTGGCGCAGAAAGGAATCGAGATTCCCCGGGCTCAAGCCGAGCAACCTCAGCGGCCGCAGCCCGTCCTCAGCCTGGAGCCGGAGATTGAAGGTTACCTTTCCTCTGTCGATGCGGGCGGGGGCAGGCTGGTGTGGCTTGCCAAGCCGCAGGCGGGCAGCGGTGTTCAGTTGCTCCAGGGGATGGTCAGTGATCGGGAAGGTCTCATACGGGCGGGCGGCGCTCTCGTCAAACGCAAGGAGCTGCGACGCATGGCGCGGGACATCAAGGAGCAACACGGCATCACGATGATCTCCGTTCCCTGGCAATACGCCGACAGGTTGCTGTACGAGGCATATGAAACGGCGAAGGAACTGGGGCGCGGCGGGATCGAGTCGTACACCTCGCTGCGCGCGCTTTTTACCTCGGGGAAGCCCCAGGCGTTGGCCCATCCCATCTATTCTCGCTTGGACGCAGAGGAAGCGCGCTCGGGGGCTTGGCGGGAACTGTCGCGGCGGCTCCTGGATGAACCTGAGTTTCGCCCGTGGGTTTTGGACGAGGATTGGATGAAGCCTTACTTGGACGAAGTCGATCAGGCTCAGCAAAGCCGCCTGGTTCTAAATCCGCTGCAAAAAGAGGAGCGATCGGCGGGTATCCTCCGGGATGCTGTGGCGGGGCTCTTTTCGGGGCCGGAAGTGAAAATCTTTCAACGCAGGATGGAAGATATGGCGCTCTACCTGATCGAGACCGGTCGGGAGGCGCAGGCCAGGTTGGCCCTCGCGGTCGGGCGTCAATTTGCCGAAGGGAATCTCGGCGCGCTGGATATTTCTTTCCTTACGGGACTGGCTCAGAAAAGCCTTGGTTTTTATCTCGCC
>JACPFH010000766.1 GCA_016183075.1 Deltaproteobacteria bacterium
CTTGACGGCGTTGTGTTTCATCTACTACGCTTCGCCGTGAGTTCGTCGACGAGTGACCGGAGAGGTTGTCCACAGCTCTCCTAGGAGAGCATTTTGCGCAGGGACTGGAGATCCTTTTTGATTTTCACCAGGGCGTTTCGATAGGCGGTTTCTGACAGCGGAAGCTTCAATTGTCGCCGCTCTTCTTTTTTCGCTTCCTTGAGTTTTCTCCTCGCCCCCTCGATCGTATAACCTTCGGTGTACAGAAGCCGCTTGACTTCGAGGAGCAACTCGACATCTTTCTTGCGGTACAGGCGGTGGCGCGATGGCGCCTTGCCGGGCCTCAAAAGATCAAACTCGGTCTCCCAATAACGGAGAACATAGGGTTTGACGCCCACGATGCGGCTGACTTCGCCAATTTTGAAATAGATTTTCTCGGGCAGCCGGACGACCATAGATTTGCGCGGGCTAGGCTGACGCGGAAACGCTGTTCAGGTCTTTCTTTAAAATCTGGCTCGGCTTAAACGTCAAGACCTTCCGCCCCACGATGATGATCTCTTCGCCGGTTTGGGGATTGCGACCCCGCCGCGGCCGTTTGTTGTTGACGACGAAGTTGCCGAATCCTGATATCTTGACTTTCTCCCCGCGCTCCAGGCAGTTCTTGATGATTTCAAATGTCGCTTCGACCACATCGGTCGCGTCTTTTTTGGAAAAACCCACCTTCTCGTAGATTCGCGCAATGATATCCGCTTTCGTCATATCCAACCTCTTTCTTTCTTATAGGACCTCAACGGTCAAACGTAAATTCCTCTGACTTTTCCTTACATCCTCAACTGCGCGCCGAAGAGCTCCGCAACTCGCGCCGCCAACTGTTGGTGGAGTTGGTTCACCTCGGAATCGGTCAACGTCCGGTCTTCCGCCCGATAAGAAATCGTGTAGGCCAGACTCTTTTTCCCTTCTGGAATCGGCGATCCCCGATACTGGTCGAACACCTCCACACCTTCGACCAGAGCATGGTTGAGATCTTTCATCCAACGGACAATCCGTTGGGCAGGGAAGGCGTCATCCACCACGACCGCCAGATCCCTTGCAACCGCGGGGAAACGCGGCAGCGGGCGGGCCGTCAATTGACGCGGAGCGTACTCAGCCAGCGCTTCGAAGTCAAGTTCAAATACCTGAAAGGGCTCAAGCTCCGCCGCCTCGCAAAAATCCGGTTGGATCTCGCCGAGATATCCTACATCGCGGTTCTCGAGCCGGATGACCGCAGCCTTCGCCGGGTGTAGAAACGAGCCGACGCCGGAGTTCGACCATGCGGGCTCGGGCCCGATTCCCAGGACCTCGAAAATCCCCTCGATGATTCCCTTCACTTCGAGGAAGGTCGGCGGAGTCTCATCCTTCCACCGCAGCCCCTTGCGCTCCCGCGCACCGTAGAGGAGGCCGGCCACCTGTTGCTTTTCCTCAGCCGCGCCCCGTGCGTCCAGAGCAAAGACCTTGGCGAAATCGAAGCAGTGAAAACTCCTGGCTTTCTGCGCCAAATTGGTTCGCAGGTTATCGAGCAACCCGGGGATCAAACTGAGTCTAAGCTCAGTCCTGTCCTGTCCCAGAGGATTTACAATCGCCACCGGGCTCCGCTTATCACCCCACAACCCGCGGAAACGCCGGTTCATTTCCGCAGACGTGAAGGGGAGGTTGATCATTTCCGTCAATCCCTCCCCGAGCAGAAATGCGCGCAGCTTCCGCTCCCTCGCAGGCCGGTGGTTCGAGCCTCCACCCGCGGGCCGCACAAGCGGTAGCCTGGACGGGATGTTCTCATACCCGGTGAGACGCGCTATTTCTTCGATTAGATCCTCCTCGCGCGTCAGGTCGCTACGGTAAGAAGGCGGGATCACCCGTACGGCGGTCTTTGAGCGCCCCTGGACCTTCATCCCGAGAGCTGTAAGGATGTGCTCGGTTCTCCGCCGCGGCAGCTCAACCCCCAAGAGCGCGCTGACTTTTTTCTCCCGCAGCACAATCGGCGCCGGCTTGGCTCGGCGGGAATAGCGGTCCACCACTCCTTTGACCGGCGCTGCGCCCGCCACTTCAGCCAAGAGAAGAGCCGCGCGCCCAAGCGCGTAGAGCGTCCCTTGAGGATCGACACCGCGCTCGAACCGGTGGGAAGCCTCGCTGTGAATGGCAAGACGTTTGGCCGTGCGCCGAATGCAGGCGGGGTCGAAGTGAGCGCTTTCGAGAAGCACCGCGTGGGTATCCCACTGAACTTCCGAGTCGCTCCCGCCCATCACGCCGGCCAGGGCGATGGGAGCGGCCCCGTCGCAGATCAGCAGATCGCCGGGGACCAGCGCCCGCTCGACGCCGTCCAAAGTGGTGAGCTTCTGAATCTCGCCCGCCTGCCGGACCACAATCCGCTTCGTTGGCAGCCGGTCGGCGTCGAAGGCGTGGAGCGGCTGTCCAGTCTCCAGCATGACGTAGTTCGTTACATCCACCACGTTGTTGATCGAACGGATCCCGCAAGCCTCGAGCCTCCTCTTCATCCAATCGGGAGCGCCGGCCACGCGCACGCCCAAGACCATACGCGCCGAATAACGCGGGCAGAGATCAGGGCTGAGGATCCGCACATCAACCAGCCGATCGATGCCCGAACTCCTGGCCGCGGGTAGCGCGGGAGGAAGGCGCAAATGGCCACCGGTCAAGGCCGCGACTTCGCGAGCGACGCCGAGGATGCCCAAGCAGTCGCCCCGATTCGGCGTGACCGCGACCTCCATCACCCAGTCCTCCTGGCCCTCCTGCATGCTCGGCAGCGGACGCGACGATTCCACCTCAAGCCCCGCCATCGTGAGCGTCCGGGCCAGGCCCTGAGCCGATCCTCTGAAGTCGACAAATTCCCTGAGCCAGCTCAAGGTGAAATTCATGATCTTCGCACCGAGGCTAGGCGAACTGCCTGAGAAAGCGCAACTCGTTCTGGAAGAACAGGCGAATGTCTTCGATGCCGTACTTGAGCATCGCGATCCGCTCCACGCCCATGCCGAACGCAAATCCTGAGACCCGCTCGGCGTCGTAGCCGACAAAGCGAAACACCTCGGGATCGATCATCCCGGCGCCGAGAATTTCGAGCCAGCCTGTGCCTTTACACACCCGACACGCCTGCTGCCCTTGAACCATTCCCTTGCCGTCGCAGAGGAAGCACTGGATATCCACTTCGGCGCTGGGCTCGGTAAAGGGGAAAAAACTCGGACGGAACCGGACTCCGGTCTCGGGCCGGAAGACCCGGCGCAGGAAGTGGGTGAGCACCCCTTTCAGGTCCGAGAACGCGATTTGGCTATCGACCATGAACCCTTCCACCTGGTGGAACATGGGCGAGTGGGTCGCATCGTCGTCATGCCGGTAGACGGCGCCCGGGGCGATGACCTGAAGCGGCGGCTTGCGGGTTTCCATCACTCGGATCTGGACCGGCGAGGTGTGGGTTCGAAGCACCCGAGCCGCCGAAACGAAGAACGTATCCTGCATGTCCCTGGCCGGATGATCGGGAGGCATGTTGAGGGCCTCGAAATTATGATAGTCGTCTTCGATGTCGGGCCCCCGCGCGAGTTCAAACCCCATGGCAACAAAGACATCCGTGATCTCATCCATCACGAGCGTCAAAGGATGAACCCGGCCTCTCTCCCATCGACTCCCGGGCAGCGTGATATCGACGCGCTCCGCTTGAAGCAGGCGCTCCTTTTCGCGCCGCTTGAGTTCGGTCAACCGCAGTTCAAGCTTTCCCTCAACGAATCCTCTCAGTTCGTTGAGCGCCTCGCCGAGCCCGGGACGCTCTTCAGGGGGAACTTCCTTGAGACGATGGAACATCAATGTCAGCTTCCCCTTGCGCCCGAGAAACTCAACCCGCAGGCGCTGGACCTCTTGCTCAGAGGCGCCGTCCACGATCCGAGCAAGAAACTCGTTGCGCAAGGTATCGAGCGACTCTCTCATAAGAGGAAAGTAAAGATTACGCCGTCAGATGGGACTTCGCGAGTTCGGCGATCTGCCCGAATGCGGCCGCGTCCGAAACCGCCAGATCCGCCAGGATCTTTCGGTCCAGCTCCACGCCCGCGCGCTTAAGACCGCTGACAAACTGATTGTAGGACAGCCCGCTGAGACGCGCTGCCGCGCCGATCCGGGTAATCCACAGACCGCGGAAAGCCCGCTTGCGCACGCGTCGATCCCGATAGGCAAAGGCGAGCGACCGCTCCACGGTCTCCCGCGCCGAGCGAAAGAGCCTGCCGCGCCCTCCGACATAGCCCTTCGCCATCTTCATGATCTTTTTTTTGCGCCGCCTGGATTTGCTTCCACCTTTCGCTCGTGGCACGTTTATGTCTCCTTCCTGTAAAAAAGCTGTCAGCATCCAGCTATCAGCATTGAGATTTGGCTGATTGCTGAAAGCTGACTGCTGACGGCTATAAATATGGGACCAGCTTGCGAACCGTCTTGCGCTCGCCGGCCGAGACCACCGTGGATTGTCTTAGCCGCCTCTTGCGCTTTTTCCCTTTGCCCGAAAGAAGGTGGCCTTTGAAGGCCCGGGCTCTTTTGACCTTTCCCGTGGCCGTAACCTTAAAACGCTTCAAGGCTCCTTTGCTGCTCTTCATCTTCGGCACGTAAATCTCCTTTTTCTTCCGGAAGGCAAAACTCGACGCGCAGTAGGCGCGAGCCTCGTCCTCCTACGTCCTATTGCCTATTGCCTTCTGCCTGTTGCCTATTTCATTTTGGCGTCAGCAGCATCGCCATATTCCGTCCTTCCAACCGGGGCGGCACATCCAGCTTGGCGATGTCCA
>JACPFH010000767.1 GCA_016183075.1 Deltaproteobacteria bacterium
CCCAATTCAATCTCGCCGGTAGTTGGTTCTTCCAAACCGGCGATCAGCCTCAGCAGGGTTGTCTTGCCGCAGCCGCTGGGTCCGAGCACGGTAACCAGTTCGCCGTCGTTAATTTCCAGGCTGACATGGTCGACGGCACTGACTTTTCCGAACTTCTTGCTCAAATCTCTTATCTTCACAACGGGCATAGCTCGACCTCAGTGGGTAACTGTAAACGACGGCGAACCCATGGCTACTGATGGATTAAGCTTCCTCGGGAAGCCCGCTCTCGGTTGCGGCCGATGGGTTCGTGCCATGAGTCGTGGTGTCTGTGATCGGACGTCCGCAGCCTCGCTCGCGCTCCCCTCGATCGCGGACGCAGAACCGGACACCGCGGGTTTTGCCCGACCCGAAGAAACCGAGGGCGCTCTGAGGCTGGGACGGCTGCCGCCTCCAAGCCAGGCGAGCCAAGAGGCTGCACACATGGGAATCAGACCTCCGCTCGAATGGCCAGATGGCGGCTGAGGAGTTGTGCGGCTAGGAAAAAAATGGTTATCAACACCGATTCCAGCAACCCCAATATGGCGGCTGCCTGGAAGTGGCCCAGCTGCCACCAGCTAAATATTTGCGTTGATATTACACTGGACTGCGGACCGGCAAGCATGATCACCGCATCCAGCTCTTTCAAAGCGAAAGCGAACAGCAGGATCCATCCCGCTGCGAAGCCGTGGGCGAGCAGGGGCAGCACGACACGGACAAACGTTTGGCTCCAAGAAGCGCCATGAATCCGCGCAGCTTCTTCCAGCTCATCTGATATCTGGACTAGAGTTGAGCTCATCGTTCTCGTTCCGAGGGGCATACCTTTAATAATGAGACACAGGCTCATGAGAGTCAGCGTTCCGTAAAGAGTGAAGGGGAGAGGCGACAGTAAGGCCGCCCACAAAAATCCCAAGGCTAACACAATTCCGGGTACCGCCCACGGAATCCAGCTAATCAGGTCCAGGGCTCGCCTGCCAAAAAATCTTGTCTTCACCACGATATAGCTCATGAGGCCGCACAGAACCATGCCGATACTCGCAACGGCCATCGCCATCAAGACGCTATTCTTGACGGCAGTCCAAAGCGTGGGGTCGTTCAAGGTCGCCCGGTAGTGGGCCAAGGTGTACATGTCATCCATGAAAACACCAGGAACTTTCATTACAGATGCCCACAGCAACACTCCCAGCGGCAAGAACATGCTCAAGGCGATGAATAGAAAAGCAGCGGCAAACGCTGGCCAGCGCGAGCGCCGCAAGTCGACGGGGCGAGCCTGGAAGCCCCGGCCGGTAACGGTGGGGTAGTGTTTCTGACCCAATAACCGCCACTGGAAGACAACCAAAGCGAAGGTGAGGACGAGCAGCGTAACCGCCAGCGCCATTGCCGGTGGATAGTCAGGCAGGTCGGGGTATACGATGTAGCCATAAATCTGAGTTGTAAGAACATATATCTTGGCGCGAATGCCCAACATCGCCTCTATCGTAAACGATTCCATCATGCGCACGAAACCAAGCACAGTGGTAGCCAAGATTGCCGGCGCCAGGAGAGGCAGATTGATGCGCGTGACCGTAGCGAAGAGACCCGCGCCGGACATTCTGGCTGCGTCCTCAAGCCTTCCGTCCATCGCCCTAAACGCCGGCGCAACGAAGATATAGAGAATCGGCACCCAGCTCAGCACTCCTACCCAAATGATTCCGCCGTACGAAAAGACATTAAGAGCCGGGATATCGAAGGGCAAAATGTTCCGGAGAAAGACGTTGATGAGACCGGTCCGCGGGCTTAACAGGAGAATCCACGCTACAACTCTAGGTAGGAGAGGCATAAAGAAGACGAACAATAGGCCGAGTTCAAGGAAGTTTCTATGCGGGACGTTGGTGCGTGTGACCAACCAGGCCAGGAGCACGGCTATGGCTACGGAGAAGACCGTTCTGATGACAGCAAGGATGAAAGTATTGCCAAGGAGCGCGTAAGTATGTGCCTGGCCGTAGGCTTCAACGTAACCTTTGAGCGTAAAGTGGCCGGGAGCACCCGGAGACGAAGACCAGACACTGCCATAGAAAACCATCCCCAGGGGGTACAGGACCATGACCGCCACAAGCAACAAAAGGCAGATGCTTAGCACTCGCGGAAGACTCACCCTGCCCTTGATTGCCATCACAAATCTACCGCAGTGGCCATCTTGGCCGCAGACCCACGGAGGTAAGTCCTATCCCAATGGGACGTAGCCCTAGTCTTACTTCCCGAGGTATTTCTTGGCATCCTGCTGGACCTGGCTAAGGCCCTTGATCTCTTCCGCTACTGATGTGATCAGAAGCTTTTGCCCCTCGAGGTTTTGCAGCGGGCTGCGCAATTGACTCCCGGCTCGATTGGGCGTTCTAGCGCCTGATTTGCCTAGGATGTCTTGAGCTTCCTTGGAAAGCAGAAAATTGAGGAACAACTTGGCCGCATTGGGGTGAGGACCGCCCTTGACGAGTATGGCCGTGGCTACGGTAAGCGGCGTTCCTTCGGCTGCGGTGTAGAACTTGACCGGCGCGCTCTCTACGGGCGCAACCTCCCTTGGGCTCACTCCGACACCGATAGAGTACTCGCCTCTGGCGACACCCATGGCCATCAGGTTGTATTGCCGGTCGACAACGAGATCCTGTGCGACCAGCCGCTTCCAGAACTCCTCGCCATGAATGGCTTTCATGCTGAACCAGGTCCGATTGCCGTAGCCGCCGACCCGGGGGTCATGAAAGATGATCTTCCCTTTCCACTGCGGGTCAAGCAAGTCTTTCCAGCTCTTGGGCTCTTTGTCCGGCGGGACTAGCTGTGTGTTAATCATGATCCCGATCGGACTATGGCCCAGCACAAACGGAAACGGCTTGCCAGAAAACTCCTTTTGGTCCACGAGCGGATCCACATACCAACGGACGCCGGGTTCCGTAGCAAGCGGCGGGATGAAGTGCTCGATGCGGCCTTCGGCAGCCAACGTCCGGGTCACGCTGGACGCAACGGGATAGAAATCTGCCACAATTCTCCCGGCATCCTGTTCGGTCCTGATTTTCGCCCCCAGCTCGCTACCTCTCCCGGCCTGTCTCTCGAGTGATATACCGGGGTATTTCTTGCGGAAAGCCTCGATCAGAGACTCCTCTGTCGCTTTCGGATCAACGGAATACCATACGGCTTTCCCTTCTTGCTTGGCTGCTTGGTAGGTCTCTGTTTCCCATTTCTTGAATTCCGCCGCCCACTTTTCGTGAGGGGAAGGTTTAGCCGCTGCAAATGTCACCCCCGAAGACGCGGCCAAACCAAACAAAACCATCATCGCTACCGGTGCCACGGGCCTTCTCATTTGTGATCCTCCTCCCGTCTTCAACGAATGGTGAATGGAAACTCCGTTTCGTACGCGCTTGGAAGCAGGCTACCTGTCAGTTCCCTTGCCTTCAAGTGCCGTGCGGAGCGAAGATTATTGCTTTTGCCCTTCGGCTTCTGGCCCCTGATAAATCATGTCGACTTCCATAACATCGTACGAGGCTACAAACTTGTTTTTGTACGCATGTCCACAGTAGTGGGCAGGCTTAAATTTCTCGAAGAGGACATAGCCGTCTCTGTCGATACAGTCCTTGTTTACCGAAGCTGCTACGACCCGTCCCACTACCATCAAGCGATTGAGCCATTCTTTGGTCCACTCCACCCTGCACTCGAAGTGACTTTTGCATTCTGCTATGCGCGGCGGCCGTACGATTTTCGACGGAATGGCGGCAAGCCCTGCTTTCTCCAACTCATTCACTCCCGGCGCAAAAGGAAGCCCAACGACTCTAACCTTCTCAAGAATCTGCCGATCAAAAGAGGGGATGTTGACGACAAATTCGTTTGTCGCCCGGACGTTCTTGCACGTGTCTTTGTACGTGTCCACGGTAAACGCAATGCATGTTGGCTCGTGATTCACTCTGACACAGGTTGCAAATGAAGCCGCGTTTATCCTCCCCTCCGCATCTACGGTCGTGATCATCGCCACACACGCAGGCGGCGAGAACAGTCGATCCCAATGCTCTTTGGGCACGTCAATTTTCAAATCTATTTCGCTCACGGCTTCCTCCAACTAGATTCAATTCCCGATCCCTCCCGGAATTTTCCGCCTACGGACGATCTTCGGTGCCTTTCGCACCGTTACCAGGGCGCAATGGTCGCCGTATCCCGCGAGCAGGTCCATGCTGTCCACGCCAAGGGGAACGAAGGAATTGAAGTTCACGCCCTTGCCCAAGGAGACAGGCTGGCCACGGGACCAATGACCGAAGCACGAGGCGATGGCGATAACGTCCGGGTGCACTCCCTCCGCGACGCGGGCCACGCCGCGAGCGGTGTACCCGTTGGTGCCTAACAGCTCGACCTCGTCTCCATCGGCGATGCCCCGGCTGCGCGCGGCGCGGCTGTTGAGCGTCACATACATGGCGAG
>JACPFH010000768.1 GCA_016183075.1 Deltaproteobacteria bacterium
ACGGGCTATTCTCCCTTTGACCCTTCGACTCCGCTCAGGGCAGGCCCTTCGACCCTCACCTTTTATCCTCTCCCTTCCAGGAGACTGTGTCACAAGCCCGTTCATGGTTCGACAAGCTCACCACGAACGGGGGGCGTAGACGAAAATTCAAGTACTTAGCCGTTCGTCCTGAGCCCGTCGAAGGGCGAACGGCGAATTACGACACAGTCTCCAGGGAGAGGGAAGGGCGAGGGCAGTAGGCTACTTCGACGTAAAGGAGTAGCTTCTCACTGTCCCGTCTTTGTTGAAAACGACGTACAGCTCTTTCGAATCCCGGAGCTGTCCAAGCTCGTAATAATGGTAAGCATAGGTCCAGGTTTCGTACCCGCTATCCAACCCTCGCCGATACGGCTCGCCGAAGTAGCCGAAGACATCCCGCTGGGTAGTAACGTTTTGCTGGATACTCTTGACCGGCGCAACCGGAAAGTCCCTGCCCGCAGTCATGCAGCCCCACAGCAACACCAATGCCAATATAGCAGCCAGTTTGCCTCCCATAACCCCTCCTTCAAATTTCCCGTCTTCCCTCGATCGCTTTGCCCAGGGTTACCGCGTCCGCATATTCAAGGTCCCCGCCCATAGGAAGCCCGCGAGCGATGCGGGTCACCTTGACGCCGAGCGGCTTCAACACCTTGGAAATATAAAGCGCCGTGGTCTCCCCTTCCACCGTCGGATTGGTGGCCACGATAACCTCCTGAATCTGACTTCCCTCCACGCGCCGAACCAATTCCTTAATCCGCAGCGCATCCGGGCCCACCCCGTCCAAGGGAGAGATCGCCCCGTGCAGCACGTGGTAAAGCCCGCGGTACTCCTGCGACCGCTCCACCGCGATCATGTCAGCGGGTTCTTCGACAACGCAGATCTTTTCGCGCTCGCGCCGCGGATCCTGGCAAACCCGGCATATCGCCTCCTGCCCTGCCTGCGGATCCATCTCGCTCAGACCGAAGCAGCTAGGGCACAGCCCCATTTCCTGTTTGAGCGTGCCGATGCTATCAGCGAGCTCCAGCGCATCTTCTTTCTTCCCCTTGAGCAGGTGGAAGGCCAAGCGGGCTGCGGTCTTCTCCCCGACGCCTGGAAGCTTGCACAGCTCGTGGATCAACCGTGCCAAGGGAGCAGGATAGGCACTCATACGACTAATGCATTTTTCGGTGCGAGAATAACGAGATACTGTACATCTTAGCGCTTTGGACGATTTGAACGATTCAAACGGCTCGAACAGTTTAAACCGTTCATGGCATCAATCCCGGAATCTTAAATCCGCCGGTCACTTTGCTCATCTCTTCCGCAACCATCTCACGTGCCCGGCGCAGCCCTTCATTGACCGCGGCCAGGACGAGATCCTCGAGCATATCTTTTTCCTTCGGATCCACCACGGTCGGGTCGAGCTGGATCGAGCACAGAGCCATCTGACCGTTCACCGTCACCCGCACCATCCCGCCCCCGGCGGAAGCCTCCACGGTTTTGCGGCTGAGCTCCTCCTGGATCTGCGCCATCCGGGCCTGAATCTCCTGCGCCTGCTTCAAGAGATTTCCCATCCCGCCGAAACCTTTCGCCATGAAACCCTCCTTTGCGCGCGCTCTCCTGTTAAGGACGGCCGACCGCGAAGAGCGACCGCCGACGGCCGACAGGCGACGGTCGTCGGTCTTCGGCCTGCGGTCCGCGGTCGTCGGTCTGCGGTCTGCGGTCCTTTATCAGCCTTCTTTCTTGACGATCGAACCGCCAAAGACCCCCAGGACATCCTGAACTCCAACGCCGGGCTCGCCCCGTGCGGCTGCGGGGCCGGCCACAGGCGCAGGCTTCTTACCACTGACCGGAACAACCGAGACGGCAATCTCAGCGGTAAAAAAGCGCCGCGCAAATTCCTTTAGCAAGGACAGACTTTCGGGGTCCTGAAGGTAATTAAGGCGATCTTCCGCGCCGAGCTTCAGATGGCTCGGTGAAACCTCCAAGGGAACGACCCGCTCCAGATAGGAGCCTAGGGCTTTCTTCTCCCGCATGACGAAGGCAACAAATCTCTTCCAGACCTCCGCTTTCTCGTCCCCTCCTGCGGTGGGCTCGCTCGGCGGAGCGGCAGAAACTTGTGGAGCCGGCGGTCCCTCGTCCTCCAAAACCATCTTTCTCTGCCTTATGGATGGCGGGTAAGCCGGTTCAGGCGGGCGCGGCCTGAGAATCGCGGGACTCTCCTTCGACAGCTTCCGCTCCAGAACTTCCAAGCGCTCCAGCACGGCGGTCACCGGCATGGTCTTGGGCAGCTTCGCCAGGCGAACGACGGCGGCTTCCAGAGCAAAGCGGGGATAGGCGGAACGCGCCACCTCTTCGTCCGCTTCCGCCATGAAGCTGAAATAGTCCATCAGGGTCTCGACGGAAAGCTCGGCCGCCTGGCGATGGAGGTCCTCGATCTCCCGGTCCGCCAGGTCCAAGAGTCGACTGGGGACCGACGACCGAAGACCGCGGTCTTCGGACTCGCGTCCTCGGTCTTGAATCAGGCGAACCACCAAAAGATTACGGAAGTGCTCGACCAGATCGCGTGAGAAGCGGGGGAGATCGCGGCCCTGGTCCGCAAGCTCCGCCACCAGCTCGACGCACCGGTTGGCATCGCCGGCGAGCACCGATGCCGACAGATCGTACAGAGTCTTCCGCTCGGCGATTCCCAGAAGACCCTGCAATAGATCCTCATCGATGGGGCCTCCCGCCCCGGTCTCTGCGGAACCGGGCACGGAGTAGGAAAGCACCTGTTCCAGCAGTGACTGCGCATCGCGCATGCTGCCTTCGGCCTCCCGAGCGAGCAGCAGGAGAGCTCCATCGGTAATCGACAGTTGCTCCTTGTCTGCGATCACGCGCAATCGCTGGCAGATTTCCCGCACCGAGATGCGACGGAAGTCGAAGCGCTGACAACGGGAAAGAACAGTGTCGGGGATTTTGTAGGCTTCTGTAGTAGCCAGAATAAACTTGACAAAGGGAGGCGGTTCTTCAAGCGTCTTCAGGAGCGCATTGAATGCGGCCTTACTAATTTGGTGAACTTCGTCGATGATGTAGATCTTGAACCGGCTCTTGGCTGGCTGGTACCTTGCGTTTTCGATAATCTCGCGGACATTGTCGATCCCTGTATTGGAAGCCCCATCGATCTCGTAAACATCGATGGAATTCGCCCCCATAATCCCTGAGCATTCCGGGCACTCGTTGCACGGCTCCGGCGTCGGCCCCTTCTCGCAATTGAGGGCCTTCGCCAGGATGCGCGCAGCAGTGGTTTTTCCTACGCCTCGAACCCCCGTGAACAAATAAGCGTGAGCGATGCGCCCCAGGCGGATCGCGTTCTGGAGAACGCGCGTGATGTGCGCCTGGCCGACGATGTCGTCAAAACGCTGCGGACGCCACTTTCGAGCTAGAACGAGGTAAGACATAGAGAAGTCAATCGTTAATCGTCAATGGTCAATGGTTAAATACAAAAAACTCAACTTTCAGCCTTTGCTCTTCTCGATTGACGATTGACTATTGACCATTAACCCATCCGGGGGTGCCCATCGCTGACAGCCAGGTTTCCCTGTGGCACAGGGGAATATCCGTTACCGCTGCTTCCTTCCGGACCTGACGGGATTCACGGCATCGCCTTGCACAGGACCCGACTGCCAGCAATCGACACCCATCGTTGGTTAATAGTCAATGGTTATTAGTCATTCGTCCACACCCCGCCAGAAATTCGGAACCCATTGACTAATGACTATTGACCAA
>JACPFH010000786.1 GCA_016183075.1 Deltaproteobacteria bacterium
AATCTCGTGAAGAGCCTGCTCACTAGGCCCCTCTTCTTCCCGCTGATTAGGACCAGCGCATGCGGCTCGCCCTTTTGTCGGATACCTCCCAGGTTGCTAGCTGCAAGGGCGATAGCTTTGTCCCAACCGATAGCTTCCCATTTCCCCTCCCCTCGTTTTCCCAGCCTCTGCAGAGGTTGCTTGATCCGGTCGGGATCGTAGAGGAGCTGCAAGCCTGATTGACCCAGAGGGCAAAGACCTCCCCGATTGATAGGGTGCACCGGATTCCCCTCGACTTTTACTCCTCGCTCCCCGATCTTCCGCACCAAAATCCCGCATCCGCCGGTGCATTGACCACACGTAGAGGCGACCCAGGACTCCGGCCCGGGCTCTGGTCTTATCTCCTGCTCCGTGACTTGAAGGGCGGTACCTACGCCCTGGAGGGTACAGCCGGAGACAGCCGTCCCCGCCGTCCCAAGACCGACAATTTTCAAAAAGTCTCGCCGATCGAAATTCATCTTGTGCTCGTCAATCGTTATTCGTTAATCGTCAATGGAATTACTGTTGCGTTACGATGAGTTACTATCTCGTTACTGTACTGTAACGGGTAACGAAGTAACGCATGGTAACTCATGGAGTATTGACGATTGACCATTGACTATTGACCATTAACCAATTTGCCATTCGCCATGTGCTACTTTACTTGTGGCACGCGTTACAGTCCACGGATGCCCTTCTTTCCTGATGGCAGGTGATACACCAATTCATCGTCTGGTTCACCAAAGGTCGAGCCGGCGGTACCAACTGTTCCGCCATCTTCCCGTGACATGCAGCACACTCCACCTTACCCAGGACCACATGCCGGCGATGGGAGAAGAAGACGTCGGGAGGCATCCGGTATATCCTTTTCCAGGGGATGATCTCCTTCTTTGCTGCGAACTGTCTAATCTTCTCCTCTTCCGGGTTCTTCGTCAGCGCCGCCGCATGACACGTTAGGCAGGTCTCCGTCTGCGGCAATCCTGCAAACGTCCTAGCTTCTACGGATTGATGGCAGGTGGTGCAGGGAAAGCCTAGCTCACCCGCATGTTTCTTATGGTTAAAGGCGATCGGTTGAGTGATATTGGCGCGCCCTGTCAAGGAAGGGAAAAGAGGAGCCGTAATGGCCACTAAGACAGCCACCGCGATAACAAACCGCAAAATAATATTCCAGGGCAACTTCATCGATATCTTTTTTACGCTAGTCTCGTATTCTTAGTGCTAATGGTTGCACAAGGACGTATTAGCAATGCTTAGGCCACTAGATGGCCTGCCTTTTCTCTCAACTTTTGATGCTAAGACAGGATTCATTTTCTTAAGAATGAGAAAACGGACAGCACGAAATCCCAAAACTTGGAAACCGTTACTTTTTAAAAGTCTGCAGATACTCCATCACATCCAAGATCTGCTGGCGTGAAAGCGCGCTTTTCCACTCTGGCATGTACGGGGAACCATGATACGCCTTTGCGGCACCGGCGAAGATAGTCTGGTAAATTTCTTCCTCGCGCCCCTCGATGACAAAATCTTTCCGCCTAAAATCGCGTGGCTTGACGCCCACCAGGTTCTTTGCCCCCGGCCCCTGTCCGTCTCCGTTCTTGCCGTGGCAGGACCAACAGAAAGTATTATAGATGTCCCGTCCCGCCTGGATGCTAACATGTTTACCGGGCACAGCCAGAGTACGAAGATAAGCGATGGCATCCCAGATGGACTGCTCTTTCAGTATCTCCCCGATAGCCATGGGCGCATGAGGGGCGCTGGGCTGTCCTCTCCCTGAAAGCAGACTGAAGAGTGTCTGATCAGACTTGCCCCTGAGGACGGCAGAATCGGTAAAATCCGGTGGCGAAGTGGCAAGATATTGCGCGGCAGGCCCGTCGCCCCGGCCGTAGCGGCCATGGCAGGTCCAGCACAGAGCCCGATAAAGCTCCTCTCCTCGCCGCGGGTCCCCCTTGCGCTTTACCTGGGCGATTGCCGCTTCTTCCAGTCCCATGAGAATCACGAATATTGCTAACAACCGAACGAGCTTCATGCGTCGTTTTGGTGTTTCTCCACACTTGGATTCGTTCATCTCTGGCCTCTCATTTTCGCTGCAAGTCCCGCACGTAATTCACGATATCCCAACGCTCCTTGGGCGACAAACTCTCTCCCTGCCCCGGCATCAATGGGCCGCCGCTCCGAATAGTCTCATAGAGAAAACCGTCGGGCCGCTGTTGGAAAAAGGAGATGGTGATGTCCGGGGGAGGAACAAACTTGGCTGCGACCGGCCCGCCTCCCTTCCCTTCTGAACCATGGCAGAGAGCACAGTAAACCTCATAGAGGCGCTGGCCGCTCTGAAGGGAGGCCAGCGTAGGCGGCACCGGATTACGTAGAACCTTCCCGGCCTCCTCGCGACTAAGCGTCTTCTCCCATTTCCCCAACGGCACAGATGCAGGAGGCGGCTCGAAGGGGTGCTCCTGCGGCTTGATGGAGGGCTGATCACCCATGTTTGTCGTTAAGGCGCCGCGTAGAGCCAGACTAGCAATACCCCCGCCAGCCAGAAGGAGTATGACAACGCCAAAGATCATGAGCTTAATCTCCCTCACGGCGCACCTCCTCCGCCCCCGCTACACGGAGAAGCTCTTGGACACGCTGAGCCTGATCCGCACCGCACCTAACCCAGAGGCCGAACCGATCCTCAGAAAAACGGGGCTCATAGCCTGGCTCCAGCCGGATGCGAGGAAGCCGGATGTTGATGAGCATCCCCAGAATCGTCGCCAAAGCCCCGAAAAGGATTGTGAGTTCAAAAACAATGACCAAGAAAGGCGGAACAGAGACAATGGGTTTGCCACCGGTGATTAGCGGATAGTGGGTCGAGGTGGCGATGGTGAGGATGAGAGCAGTGGTGCCGCCCAAAAGCCCCCCCAAAAGCGTGAAAAGCCGCACCGGGCTTTTCTTTCCTTCAATGGCCTCTTCAATTTCGTGGCGCGGGACAGGCGAGAGAGCGCTAAGATCATCGTAGCCTGAATGGCGCAGTTCCCGAATCGCTTCGGTAAAGGTATCCAGGTGAGCAAAGATC
>JACPFH010000787.1 GCA_016183075.1 Deltaproteobacteria bacterium
CGCCCAACCCCGGGGATACTCAAGTTTTCGTCGCTTCGATGAACGTGACCTATCTGTTTGCCCTTGGAATCGGTCTCATCCCGTTGTTGACTTCGATGAAGATGAAGTAGATCATTCCGGATAAATAGCCACGCTCCCAGGGATAGGGAAAGGGGACAGGCTGAGCCCAGGCAATTTCCTTTTCGTAGCAAGAGCAAGCGGCTTTGCTACCTTCACCGCACCGCCCTTTAATGTGATCGCGGTTTTTCCCCGCGCAGAACCGCGTGCGTACCATGTCCTTTCGTAAGGAGGATTTCGAGACTTCGAGAATTCCCGAACACCTGGAAATGGCAGGGGCAAGCACGAAAGGCCAAATTTCGACAAACTATCGCTTGGGGATACCCAAATGCTCAGCCATCCAGTCGGCACATTGGGTTCGGTGCTGATACGTCCGGTTGCTCGCCACATGGGATGCTCCCTTGATGAGCAGGAACGTCGCGGGACCCGACACCTCACGCGACACCCGCTCGGCATCCTGCCAGCGAGTGATCCTATCCTCGGTTGCTGCGATGATCATGATCGGGCAGGTGATCTTCCGAGCAATCCCCTCGAGGTTGAACGGCCGGGTCTTCTCGCGCGCCTCCTCGACGGTCTTCGAGTGGGTCCGGAGCACGTAGACGTCCTTCAGCGACTGCGGCCGCTGGTCGAAGTTGTCGATGACGCTGAAAGCCCCGCCGTTGGCGATGCAGGCCTTCACCCGCTTGTCGAACGCGGCGACGCGCGGCGCGTAGTAGCCGCCCATGCTGGCGCCCAGGATACCGATGCGGTCACCGTCGAGGTCGCTGCGCGACTGCATGCAGCCGAACACGGCGCCGGCCGGCACCTCGTAGTCGTGGCGAACAGGGAAGTCGTACTCGGCCTCGCCCTGGCCGGGGCCGTCGAATGAGAAGGTCGCCATGCCGCGCTCGAGGAACACCTGCTCGACGTAGTGCTGCTCCTCCTTGCACGAGTCCATGCCCGAGATGATGACCACGACCGGCGGCCGCCTTTCTCCCGGAGGCTTGCGCAAGTTACCGGCCAGCGCCTTGCCCTCGAACGGGATCTCGATGCGCTCGCCCGGCGGTTGGAGGTGCGGCAGCGCGAGCGTCCGGCATTCCACCGCCTTGTTGTGGGCAGCGCGCAGCTGCTTGATGTCCTCCACGAACATGAACTTGGCGAAATGGTAACAGACCGCCGCCGTGGTCAGGTGGTGGCCCGCGCTAAGTCTGTGGCCGGCGGCGAGCGCCTCGCGGCCGATCTTCTCGTGGACGGCGGCTCGTTCGCACCACGCCTGGCACCACTCGGCCCATCGGCTGATCGAGTGGGTGACCTCCTGGAAGTCGGCGATCGGAACCCCCGCGGCGGTAAACCGCGCGGCCCACTGTACTCGCGCCGCCTCAAGCTTCGTATCCGGTTTCGCGTCAACCTGTACGTGCGTTGCCATGGTGTCCTCCTGTGATCGCGCTTGAGTAAACCCCTTACTTTAAAGAAGAGGAAATGTCCACCTCTATCTGACGGCGGCAGAAACAACGATTGAAAAACGGAAAACGAGCGGAAAAGGGGATCATTCTCAATTTTCGATTTCCATGCTTTACGGAGCGCCAGGCCAGGTTGACACGACATATCGTACTCGGATAGTTTCGGCGCGGTAGATAATAACAACCCAGGAGGTTTGAAATGCTGTCACAGATCCGCATTTACACGATCAACAAGGGCGAGATGCACGCCTTCCTCAAGCACTTCAAAGAGGAGGTCATGGTGGTGCACGAGCGGATTGGCCTGCCTATTGCCGGCGCGTGGGTGAACCGTCCGCAAAACGAGTTTATTTGGGTTAGGAACTACAAAGACCAGGCGGACCGTGAAGCGAAGGGCAAGGCGTTCCAGGCGGAAATCGCCGCGGCCGGCATCAAGCTGGGTGCGAACGTGGCGAAGATGGAAGTGCGCGACGTCGAAATGGCGTTCGCTCCGCCGGCAACGCGCTCCTGAACCCGGGCCAGCTCGAGCTCCAGCAGGATGGTGGTTGGTCTGTCGTTGGAATCAAGTTATATCGAACACGGGGTTTGAATCCCCGTGTTCGACCAAAGGGGAGAGCTGCCGGTTCTCCCCTTTGGAAACCCCATCGGCTTTGTGCCCGCCTCAAGAGGCGGGGTTTACATTGAATCAAATGTTCAGAAAGACTTCGAACGACTTCGGCTAAATTTGGAGAGAACAAATGAAACCACTATGCAGAGCGCTGGGACTTATTATAGGCAGCGCGTCTCTCGTACTGGCGGCCAATGCCCGCGCCACCACCCATGAGGGCTTTTATGCGGGCAAGAGGTTGCAGATCCTCGTCAGTTCGGCGCCAGGAGGGGGAAACGACATACGGGCACGCTTGTTGGGGCGCCACCTTTCAAAGCACATTCCCGCCCGCCCGGCAATCATCATTCAAAACATGCCCGGTGGCGGACACGTGATCATGAATAACTACCTGAACAACATTGCCAAGCCGGATGGCTTGACTATCGGGCAAACGGTGCGCGGCATCTACTGGTATCAGCTGATGGGCTATGAGGAGGCCCGTTTCGACCTGACTAAGGTGCAGTGGATAGGGAGCACGAGCGGGGAAGATTCTACACTGGTTGTGCGGTCGGACCTGGGTTATCGGTCTTTGGCGGATGTCCGAAAGGCCGGTAAAAATCTCGTACTCGGCTGTACCGGGACAGGCACCTCAAACTACATCTATGGGCAGATTCTGGTGGTGGCCCTCGATGTGGCGGTCAAGTGGGTGTGCGGGTATCCGGGTACCAGCGCAATGAAGCTTGCAATCCATAGGGGAGAGGTCGAGGGCATGGCCGGGAGGAGCATCGCAAATCTACTAACTATAGATAAGGAAGAAGTGGGAAAGGGATTCTGGTTTGTTTTGGTGCAATCGGGCGAGAAGCGCCACCCCGCCTTTGCTAACGTGCCTACCAAGCTGGAGTTGGCGCCCACCCAGGAGGCCAAAGGGCTGATAAGAGCTGCGACCGCCGACGCAATCATTGGCTGGCCCTTTTATGTGGCCGGCGGAGTGCCAGCCGAACAGGTTCGTATTCTTCGGAAGGCCTTTATGGATACGATGAGGGACTCCGAGTTTCTCCAAGAGGCGGAAAAGATGGGAGTTGAAATTGACCCCACGCCGGGCGAGGAACTCGAGAGGGTGGTAAAGGACGCGCTCCAGGTATCCCCTGCGATGCTGCGAAAGCTGAGAATCGTTTACCATGGTTCCGACAAGGGAATAAAGAAAGGACGTTAGCCGATGGGGTCGGGCCTTCTATTCCAGGCAATCTGAACTCACTTCCACTTTTCGAGAATTCCCGAATAAGCCCTCATCCTTTCTTCGCGGCCAGTACCTCCTTGAGCTTCGCCTTAACGGAAGGATCCATTTTCCAGAGATCGGCGATAATGTTCTCCACCTCGCTGCCCCTGAGCGGGTTTATCACTGCCTTTGATTTTTTCGCATCCTCAAGATAGTCAGGATCTTTCACAGTAGCGTCAAAGGCCTTCCGGAGCGTTTCAACTCTATCTTTCGGAGTGCCTGGCCGAAGCGCATAAACCATGAGAAGCCGGGAGACATTAATAATCCCATGCTGGATAAGCTCGCGCGCCTCTTCGGTCTTTGCAAGGTCGAGGGCCGTAGGAACATCGGGCAGATCCGGCAGGCGCTTCGTTAATGCTGTCTGCACGATCGGCGTGAAATCTCCTCCTAACCTTTCGCCCCAGAATGGCTTTATACCCGTCCAAGGCACGCTTGTTCCATCCACCTCACCACCTGCTACGGCGAGCCGAATGTCGGCGAACCCCTTGTATCCCGACGCAATCCGAATTGGCAGGCCAAGGGCTTCCTTTAAGATTGCCGGAAAGTCATATAGATTGGATCCCGGCGATGATGCCCCGATCTTAACCGGCGTCTTTGCTCTCATTAATTCTTCCAGGCTTTTTATACCGGTTTCCTTTCTAAGGAGCAGGACATCATCGCCTTGAAGAGTAACGCCGAGCCCAATCCATTTTCTACCTTCAAACTCGATCCCAGGGTTTATCGCGAGGACCTCTTGGAGGAAAACGCCTCCATTGAAAGCGCCTACAGTCAGCCCATCTGGCGTTGATACCTTATAGACATTGTTGGCCGCGACAAGGGTCCCGGCGCCAGGCATATTTTGAATGATGACTGTCGGATTTCCTGGGATGTGTTTACCCATGTGCCGCGAAAGAATCCGGGAGTGCAAATCAAAGGCGCCGCCGGGCGCCGCGCCGACAACGATGCGGATGGTCTTGCCTTTAAAGAACTGGGCTTCTGCAGGCTCCACACTGCCTAACACCAGGCTCAGGACCGCAACGATAGGGACCGACAACAATTTCTTCGTCATAATCCACTCTCTTTATCATGTTTGCTCCATTGCGCAAATCCGCAATAATTGGTCAGCCGATAGGCAATAGTGAAATAAAGAACAGGCACTGCTGAACCACCCTTCCACCTTTCGAGAATTCCCGAAACGCCGAAATGGAAAATAGGGGCAATCCAGGAAATAGCCGCACGCGGTAGGGATGGGCCCCCTTCTTGGCAGAATTATGGGTTACGTCGCAGCCGGTGGGATCGACACGTTTGCTCAGTACGTATCGAACATCCGCTGGATCTCGTTGGGGTCGGTGGTCTTGGTGAGCGCGAGCGACACCAAGGCCCGGGCTTTCCACGGCTGAAGGTTGTCCGAGGCGACGAAGCCCCGCCGGACGAGCCCCGGGCTTCGCACCACCCGGCCCGAGCCGACACGGGTGCCGATGCAAATAATGACCCCCTGCTTGGCTGCCCGGTCGAAGGCCTGGTCTTCCGCCGGCGTCGGCCTGCCCGCTCCGGTTCCGGCGCTGACGATTCCCTTCGCCCCCGCAGCGACGGCGGCGTCGATCATCACGCCGTCCGCGCCGACGTAGGAGACCACGACGTCGACACGCGGCAGCGATTGGAGGTTGCGCACGTCGAATTCCGTCTCCGCGGTGTGCTTCTTTGCCGTGCGATGGAAGTAGACGACTTTACCATCGGCGTCGGCGTAGCCGAGCGGGCCGAGGTCGCGGGCTTGGAAGGCCTGGACGCGATAGGTTGCGGTTTTGGTTACGTCGCGCCCGCTGAAGATCGTGTCGTTCATGACCAGGAGGGCGCCGCGTCCCCGCGAATTGGGATCCGCCGCCACGCGCACCGCCTCCAGGACGTTGAGATACCCGTCGGCGCCGAGAGCGGAAGAGGGGCGCATGGAGCCGACGAGCACGACCGGCTTGTCCGTTTTCAGGGTGAGGTTTAGAAAGTAAGCCGTTTCCTCGATCGTGTTGGTTCCGTGCGTGATGACGATGCCGTCCGCGCGGTTCTCATCGAAGATCGAATGGATGGTCCGCACAAGATCGAGCCAGTCCTTATCCACCAGGCCGTGGCTCGGTAGCCGGCGAAACGGCACCTCCTCAACGTTGGCGATCGATTTTAGCTCGGGGATCTGGGCCAGCAGCTCCCCCGTGTTCAGTCGCTTTCCCGCCTCGATGTACCAGGCAAGATCCAGGCGGTCCTTGCCGACCGAGTCGATAGTTCCCCCCGTAATAATGAGGGCGACGCGCGGTAATTCACTCATGGCTCGCTCATCCTTTCGCCGGACCCAAAGTTGATCGTCAGCATTTTTTCTTTATCCCAAGGTGGCGAAAATGTCCAACACTGATTGAACGGTTCCAATCGTTCGAAACGTTTAATCCGTTCAAACGGGATCGGGAGTCCTTTGTGGAGGGGCAAAAGAGGGCCAGGCGGGCTCCCCGAAGCGCAACATGGGATAAGCAGCGCACAGCGACCGAGAGGGGCGCGAGGGAGGCTGCGGACGTCCGGTCACAGACGGTACAGATCATGGCAGGAACCCATCGGCCGCAGCCGAGAGCGGGCTTCCCGAGGAAGCTTAGTCCATGGGCCGCGGCCTGATCGCTCGGCCCTCCCGAGGAGCGCTCGGTGTCGCCGTTGACAGAGGCGCGGCCCCTCAGCTATGTTCTCGTGAATTTGCCTTGAGGAGAGAGTCTTATTATGGCTTATAGCGATTTACGCGACCACCTGAAAAAGCTTGAGGCGGCCGGCCTGCTTCGTCGTATCCAGCGGCTCATCAACAAGGATACCGAGCTGCATCCACTAGTGCGCTGGCAGTACCGCGGCGGTATCCCCGACGAAGAGCGCAAGGCATGGCTGTTTGAAAACGTGACCGACGCCCGTGGCCGCCGGTACAAGTTCCCGGTTGCCGTCGGCGCGCTCGCCGGGAACCGGGCGATCTACTTTCTGGGAATGGGATGCAAGACCGCCGAGGAAATGGACCAGAGATGGAAAGAGGCTCTTTCCCAGCCTATTGCGCCGGTCGTCGTGAGAGAGGCCCCGTGCCAGGAAGAAGTGCATGCCGGCGCTGAACTTGACCGCGAGGGTATGGGGCTGGAGGAATTTCCCGTGCCCATCTCCACTCCCGGCTTCGACAACGGCCCTTACACGACGTGCTCCCATTGGTTCACCAAGGACCCGGAGACGGGAATTCAGAACGTCGGGAACTACCGCGGCCAGGTGAAAGCGCGCACGCGCATAGGTGTCTTCCCGTCGGGGTTAGGCCAGGACATCTATGTTCACTGGAAGAAGGCGCAGGCGAAAGGCCAACCTTTGCCAGCGGCTCTGGTCATTGGAGCGCCGCCCGTCGTCTCCTATGTCTCGGTGCAGAAGGTTGCCTATGGCGTGGATGAAATGGCGATTGCCGGCGCGCTGGCGGGCGAGCCCATTCGCGCGGTCAAATGCAAGACCGTGGATCTGTTTGTGCCGGCCGAAGCGGAGATCGTGGTCGAGGGGCTTTTGAATACGGAGTGGGTCGAGCCGGAAGGACCTTTCGGCGAGTCGCACGGCTATATGC
>JACPFH010000788.1 GCA_016183075.1 Deltaproteobacteria bacterium
CTATCACAACGAAGGGACGATGCGGGCCATCGAAGTGATCGCTCCCGAGGGATTGGTGGTCAACGCGAAATATCCCGCGCCGATGGGCGGAGCGCCGGTCAATGTTGGGCACAACATCATTGAGGCCGTGATGATGGCGATGTCGGAGGCGGTGCCCAATCGGGCCGCCGCGGGCTGGGGACGGCGCTACGGCCAGTACATCTACGGCATCCACCCCCGCACCGGAGGGCTCTACGTCATGCCGGGCTACCATGCCGAGGGCGGCGCAGGAGCGGTCTGGGGCTACGACGGCTACCAGGGAGCGGCTTCGATCGGCACGCTGGGGGAGATCTCCCGGCCGAACACGGAAGACGTCGAGATCAAGTACCCATGGAAGGTCTTGACCCAGGAGTTCCGCAAGGACTCCTCCGGCGCCGGCAGGTGGCGGGGCGGACCGGGATTTCACTGGGAAGTAGTCAACCTGGGCGGCGAGGCAGGCATGCACACCGGCGCCGGTCAGGGCGAGACCACCTTCAGCCACGGCACATTAGGGGGCAAGCCGACCCTGCCCAATCGATGCCACATCCGGCGCAACGGGGAGATGATTCGGGCCAAGGTCCATCGGCTCCATCAGCTCAAGCCGGGAGATTACATCGTTAAAGATTCCAGCGGAGGCGGCGGCGTGGGACGTCCCGAGGAGCGCGACCCGCAGGCGGTGTGGGACGACGTGTACATCCACGAGCTGGTGACGCTTGAGACGGCGCGGGAAGTCTATAAAGTCGCAATCGACCCGCAGAGCCGAAAGATCGACTGGGAACAAACCAAGAAACTGCGGGCGACGTCGGTGGCGAAAACGGAGCCCGTTTGACCAACTCGCCGCAGAAACCGATTCGGGGGTCAACATGCGTCAGCGCAGATTTTTTCTCGCAAGCGTTCTCGTTCTGTGCTTATCACTCGCGTCGGCGCCGCCAGCTTATAGCGCGAGCGTAGGGGAACTGGTCGAAGCGGCCAAAAAGGAAGGGGCGTTGGAACTTCTTGCCCCTTCTTCCTTGACGCCGATGGGCGCGCAATCTCTGGCTGAGGCCTTCAACCAGAAATATGGCCTCAGAATCCACGTAAACTACCATCCTTCAAGCAACATGGTCGGCGATGTCAGCAAAGTGGTCGGCTTTGCGGCCACGGGGGTTCCTCCCGAGTGGGACCTTATGCTTGTGACCGACTCCCATCACGGCACTCTCTGGCTCAGAAAGCTCCATACCCCGTATGACTACAAATCCCTGGGAATGGACCCGAGAGCGATTCACTACGACAGCGGGGCCATCTCGTTTGCCCACCAGATCGTTCTTCCCGCCTATAAGAAGGGAACCCTGTCGGCGCAGGATGTTCCGAAAAGATGGGAGGACCTTCTGGACCCCAAATGGAAAGGGGGGAAAATGGGCATGTCCACGGCCACGCACCACCTGGCGCGCCTGGCGGCGGGGCCTTGGGGTGAAAAAAAGACCACCGAGTTCGTCAAGGCCTTGGCCGCCCGGGAACCTTTTCTCGGGACGCTTGCGCAGCTCTCGACCCGCCTCCAGTTGGGTGAGATCCTGATTGCGATCACGCTTATCGACCAGTTCATCTACACGGCGCAAACCAAAGGGGTGCCGCTGACCCTCGCCGACGGCATCGAGCCGGTGGTCTCGCCGGCCTGGCACGCCGGAGTGCTGCGCAATGCCCCGCATCCCGGCACAGGCCACCTCTTCACTTTCTTCCTTACCACGGCCGAGGGTCAGAAGGTGTGGGAAAAGTTCACCGGTGGGGCCTCCGCGTTTGTCCCGGGGACAAAGACCTACGAATACATGAAGGGGAAACAGGTGGTCTACATGACCCAGGACCAGGCCAAGATGATCGACCGGCTCACTACGGAGTACGGCAAGATCTTCGGTTTCACGAAGTAGTATAGGAAACGAATGGAGGTCAGAATGAAAACCGTTACACTCCCGGTGGCTTTCTTTTTCTTGGCGGCCCTGCAGATACTATCGATCCCGCGGGCGATTTCCGCCCCGATCGATGATTTAATCGCTGCAGTCAAAAAGGAAGGGGCCGTTGAGTTCCTCGCTCCGTCCTCCTGGCCGCCAACCGGAGTGGAGATGATCGCCGAAGCTTTTAACAAAAAATATCGCCTTAACATAAGGGTGGGGAAGCATTCCTCCCAGCAAATGGCTCAGGATGTTTCCAAGGTGATGACGCACGCCGCCATCGGTGCCGCTCCGGAGTGGGACCTTATGGTGGTAACCGACGCCCACCACGCCACGCTATCGCTCAAGAAGCTACACCAGAGCTACGACTACAA
>JACPFH010000760.1 GCA_016183075.1 Deltaproteobacteria bacterium
GATCAAGGCCGAGGATCTCATGGACCGCCGCTTTCTGGAGGAGATGGAGAAGAGCGGCTTCTTTGACCGGCTTTGGGGAAGCAAGGGGTAGCTCCGTCGCCCACCTGAAATAGCGGCACTGCGCGCGCTTTGCACCTCTGGCTCCACTCCCGTAAGACGGTGATCCTGGTCACACATGACGTGGAGGAGGCTCTGTTCCTGGCCGACCGGGTGATCATTCTGTCCACGGTTCCGGGGCGCATCCGCGAGGTCATTCAGGTCACCGAAAAGAGGCCGAGAGATCGAGGCAGCCCGGCCCTGGCTTCGCTGAAGCGCACTGTCTTGGGGATCCTGGGCCTTGAGCCAGTCATCGGCAACGTGCGCGTGCCGGACACAAACTTTTCCATTTAGCGATGTTCTTTTGGGCTTGACAGGGGAGAGGGCCTCCTGTAGCTAAGTTTGCGTATATGGATTTGGTATTTGACTCCCACCAGAGAGCTACGATCGCAGCCGCGACCGCTCGGATCATCCCGACCGACCAGGATGCCGGAGCGTTGGAAGCGGGCGTGATCGAGTACATTGAGCGCGCGCTGGCGGGCTATGCGAAACGCTCCACGCAGCTTTACTACGATGGAGTCCTGGAACTCAACCGGCTCGCGCGCGAAAGGTTCCGGGCCGAGACCTTTATCGCCCTGGCCCCGGAAGAGCAGGATGAGATCTTGCGTTCATTGGAGAAGGCGGCGAGTCGGTTCTTCGCCGTGCTCCTCGAGCACACCATGGAGGGGTTTTACGGCGATCCGCGCCATGGCGGAAACAAAAATCGGGTCGGGTGGAAGATGATCGGATTTCCCGGCCCTTCCTTCCCCAAAGGCTACGAGCCTCCCCTCGGCTGGTACGACGCCGACGAACCGAACGAGTTCGGGTCCGCGAAAAAGCGCTAAATATGTCCAAAACTGAACCCGCGGATGTTTGCATTGTCGGCGCGGGAGCTTCCGGCCTCGTTGCGGCAAAGGAGTTAAGCGAAGCGGGAATGTCGGTGGTGGTCCTGGAGCGAGGGCCATGGTACAAGCGCAGCGATTTTACCGAGGATGAGATCGGCTTTAAACGGCGCCAGTTTTTGTGGCCGACAGTGGAGGAAGAGCCTCGCACGTGGCGCCCTAACACCGAAACCCCCGTTGAGAGACTCTCTCCCGACCTGCAGGTTTTTTCCAATGCGATGTGCGTGGGTGGAGGTACGATTCATTACAGCGCGATCTCCTGGCGTTTTCACGAATCGGATTTTCGCGTGCGGTCGGTCGAGGGGCCGGTAGCGGGCACCTCGATCGAAGATTGGCCGATCAGCTACCAAGAAATGGAGCCTTATTACGAAAAGGCCGAGTGGGCAATCGGGGTGTCGGGCAAGGGCTGGTCGAATCCCTTCGATCCGCCGCGAAAGCGCGATTATCCTGTGCCGCCGGTGGCGCGCAACAGCGCCGGGGCGATCACGGAAAAAGGTTGCCGGGCGCTCGGACTCCATGCATTTCCCACTCCGGTTGCGATCCTTTCCCAGCCCTATGATGGCCGGCCGGCGTGCATCAACAAAGGTTTTTGCTCGGGCTACGGCTGTCCGGTGGGAGCCAAATCCAGCACTCTGGAAGCTCTCCTCCCCAAAGCTCTGGCTACGGGCAGGTGCGACCTTCGGCCGCTCTCCTTGGCCCGCGAGCTTCCGCTGGACTCCCAGGGGCGCGTTGCCGGCGTAGTCTACTTCGACGCGGCAGGGAAAGAACAGTTTCAACCGGCGCGGTTGGTGGTCTTGGCGGCGGGCGGAGTCGAAACGCCGCGGTTGCTTCTCCTCTCGCAGTCGGCGCGATTTTCTCACGGGCTTGCCAATCGCAGCGGCTTGGTGGGCAAGAACTTGATGCTCCACGCTCCCGGTCCGGTCGTTCACGCTATTTTTCCGGAGCCGTTGGACGGGCATAAGGGCTCAGCGAGCACCCGGGTTGCCCAGGATTTTTACGAGACCGACGCTCGAAGAGGTTTTATCCGCGGCGGCTTCATGCACCCAAGGGCGCACGGGGGCGATGTCATCGACTATGCTCTCCAGCCCGTTCACGGCGCCCGCTGGGGACTTAAGCACAAGCAATCGATGCGCGAGACCTGGCGCCACTACCTCCACAGTCACTGCACCGGCGAGAGCTTGCCTGTGGAGAGCAACGCGGTGGATCTCGACCCTGAGGTCGAGGATCGCTTTGGTTTGCCGGTGGCGCGCATCACCCATACGAACCACGAGAACGACGTGCGCCTCGCCGTCTTTTTAGGCGAGCGCTCAAAGGAGATCTTCGAAGCCGCCGGCGCTACGAAGGTTTATGTCTCGCCGCCGCGCTTGCGCAAGCTCCACAATCACCAGATGGGCACGTGCCGGATGGGAACTGATCCGACCCGTTCTGTAGTGGATCGATGGTGCCGGTCGCACGACATCCCGAACCTGTTCATCATAGACGCCAGCGTGTTTGTAACCGGCGCTGGGCTTAACCCCGCACTGACCATCGAGGCGAACGCCTTTCGCGTCTGCGACTATATTGTGAGCGAAGCTAGGCGGGGAGATTTACGGTAATCAGCAAATAGGTTTAACGGTACTTCGCATCCTGGTCATGTCCAGCGGGGCTTCGACGGCGTGCAGGAGAAATCTCAAAGTCGCTGGAACAGCGGTGATCTCACCGCTGTTGTCATCGCAGGCATTCTTCAATCTTAGCTCGGACCACTCGGGGGCTGAACGGCTTAGAGACGTAAGCCACGCACCCTGCCTCGAGCGCCTTTTCCTCGTCGCCGCTTAACGCGTAAGATGTTACCGCGATGATAGGGATGTGGCGGAGCGCGGGCTTCTCCTTGATCCGGCGCGTCGCCTCGTAGCCGTCGAGGCCCGGGAGCTGGATATCCATGAGGATCAGGTCGGGGTGATGCGTCTCCGCCAAAATCACCCCTTCTTCCCCTGTGGCGGCCTCGATCAGCTCATACCCTGCGCTCGTGAGAAGGTCGCGCAGGATGCGCCGGTTGGTTTCGTGGTCTTCAACGACCAGAATCCGCTTGCTCATGTGGCCCCCAGTTGGCGCTCGACTCGCAGCGGCAAGGTGAACATGAACGTCGAGCCTATTCCAATTTTCGACTCCACCCAGATGCGCCCACCATGCATCTCGATGATCCGCTTCGCAATCGTGAGCCCGAGGCCGGTGCCGCCCTTTGAGCGAGAGCTGGAGCCATCGACCTGCTGAAACTCTTCAAAGATTCTCTGCTGATCGGCTGGAGCGATTCCCGGACCGGTGTCCGAAACCGAGAGCAAAAATGACCCGTCAGAGATCCCCACTTCCACCCGGACCTCGCCGGTCTCGGCGAATTTAATAGCGTTGCCGACCAGATTCATAAGCACTTGAGCGATCCGTCGTTGGTCTCCCTTTCCGGGCGGGAGGTCCGGCGGCACGTGGACCTTCAATACGAGATTTTTCGCCGCCGCCAAAGGCTGGATTGCGTTAGAAACCGCGTGAACAATTTCCCTCATGGAGTATTCTTGGAGGGAAAGAGTTAGCCGGCCCGCTTCGATCTTTGACAGGTCGAGAACGTCGTTGATGAGGCCCAGGAGGTGGCGCCCGCTTGCCTCAACGTCCCCGAGAGCACTCCGGATCCTTTCCGGAACCTCACCGTAGATCTTGTCCAGGATCATTTCGGTAAGACCCAGGATCCCGTTCAGCGGGGTGCGCAACTCGTGGGACATATTCGCCAGGAATTGCGACTTGTGCCGGCTGGCCTCCTCTAGTTTCTCATTAGCTGTCGCAAGTTCTTGAGTTCGGTCTGCCACCTTCTGCTCCAGGGTCGCGTACGACTCTTTGAGTCTGGCGGCCATCTTGTTGAATTCCTCGGCCAGAGCCTGACGCTCGTCCCCCGTCTTTATCTCCAGGCGATGGTCGAGGTAGCCACTGCCAATCC
>JACPFH010000100.1 GCA_016183075.1 Deltaproteobacteria bacterium
CATCTCTTCGTCTCGATTCAGAGCTTCAACTCGCAGGTGCTCTGGGAGCGAGTCGCACCTGATTTCTACGATTTTGTGGTGTTGGACGAGTTTCACCACGCTGCCGCGCCGAGTTATCAGAGGCTGTTGGAGTTTATCCAACCGCAACCAGTTGGTGCGGCACATCGCCAGCTACCACCGGGAAACCGGGCGACCACCTACACTCCACGATTTTGTGAAATACTACGGGCTCGATTTCGACGACATCTACCGGCGCGATAGCTGGTCGCGTCTGCTCGTGGGGGCCCGGGTTCGCCCCGACTTCGCTGATCCGGACGAGGAGCGTCTCGCAAAGGGTTTGCGGCGGCTGGCTCATGTCAACGCAATCAATCAGTTAAAGTCCCTCTTGGAGACCCTGCCCAGAGATGCGTCGCACGAGTTCTGTGAGCCAGAGAGCGAAGCGGCTCGACGGTTCCTGATTATGTTGCATTTCACGCTGTGGACGCGGGAGTGGTGTCCGGCGACCCTTGGCGAAAGTGTTCGGCGGCTCTGCGCCAGCCCAACTATGCTCGATGAACTGCGTGAGTTGCTGGTATGTAAACTCGAACTCGTGGACGAGGTTCCCGATGAGTTCGCCCTGCCGTTCCTCTGTCCACTGCAACTCCACGCTGACTATACACGCGATGAAATACTGGCAGCACTGGGCGTGTGGACCCTCGACAGCCAACGCGAAGTCCGCGAAGGTGTGCTCTACGTCGAAACCCTGCCGGCAGACTTGTTCTTCATTACGTTGAACAAAACCCAGGGCGACTACTCGCCGACGACCATGTATGAGGACTACGCTATCAGCGACGAACTGTTCCACTGGCAGTCCCAGAGCACGACCTCCGCCGACAGCCCGACAGGCCAGCGCTATATCCGGCACGTCGAACGCGGCAGCAGCGTGCTTCTGTTCGTCCGCGAAGACAAACGGCGAAACGGATTAGCGACGCCTTACACGTTTCTCGGCCCGGTGGATTATGCTGGTCACGAAGGCAGCCGTCCAATGAGCATCGTCTGGAAACTTCGTCACAGGCTCCCGGCGAAGCTGCTGCGTCACATCCGCCGACTTGCCAACGACTGAGGCGGATCGCGTGGGGTGTTGGGGTCTGGGGGTGCTGGGGTCTGGCATGCGTATTGACTTATTAGGAGAGGCAAAGTCCGGTGGCTCGGCAAGCCGAGCCAGTCTGTCAGCATCTTGAGAATATTGCGTCCGAAGCTTTGGACAAATACCAGGACGCCGTTCGCAATTACGTTCGCGGTCGGCAGGGAATCTATGCGCTGTATCGGCGAAACAAGCTCTACTACGTAGGAACTTCTAAGGGGTCGGGAGTCTTTTCTTCCGGGGAGCAGTGGAGAGGGATCGGTCGAGAGGACCGGAAATTATTCTCGCTGCCAAGAAAGCCGACCCGAAGCCCGAGATCGGTCGGGTACATCCCTGGCTTGACTGTCTGGGCGCCGATGGATGTGATAGCATAAGTGAAGTGATCGACAGCTTGCCCTGGCAGTGACTCACCTGGTTGAACTTGTAGGCGAGGCTGCCGGCCAGATACCTCGCGCAACCCAGAAGCGGTATCGCGACATCCCGTGGCCTAAGATCGTCAGTATGAGGAATAGGCTTATCCATGGCTATGATTTTGTGGACTACGATATTCTCTGGGATACCATCACGCAGGACCTCCCCCTCTCATCGACGCGCTGGAACAAATCGTCCCTCCAGAAACGAGCTGATGCCTACGCACGACATCATCGACAACCGTAATGAAAAGCTGGTTGACCACATCAACCGAATGCTAGGTTCGACCGAGGCGGCGCGGTTTGCAGTGGGCTATTTTTTCTTGTCGGGCCTAGAAAGTATTGCCAAGAAGTTAACGGGAGTCAAGGAGCTCCGTCTTCTCATCGGTAACACCACTAACCGAGAGACCCTTGGACTGAGCGACTGAGGGACTGAGGGTCAGGCACGCCTTTTTGCTATTTCGAGTTCGAAAGGGATCCGAACTTCCGCGTGATTCCGACTGCCGCCCCAACCGCGACTTTCTCGAATGGCACTCCGACACCGTCTTCCGAGGTTAAAGAAACGAAAGCTACCTTGTCACGTTTGCTCAATTGCGCAAATCCGCAACTGTCGAGATTACTCTTCCCGCTCCCTGATAGGTCATGGCCTGAGATCAGTCATTTCGGCACTTCGAGAATTCCCGAAACGTCGAAACATCCAGGGCAGGAGTATAGGCTTGGGAGATCTACCACAGGATTTTGCAGGTGACGGGATAAGAGGAGGTATTGTATAAGAGATCCTGAGGGAGAACAGGGGCCTGGGTTTGCCAAAGCGTTTGCCGCTAGGCCCGACAACTACAGGATATGAGGGTGCCATATGGCGCCAGGGGTCGTGGGTCAGGGGTGATATTTCGACATCCTTGCCCAGGAAATCGTCGAAGATCTCGAAGCCGCCCTCGAACAATTCCGCGAAATCCCAAACGACATAAGCGGTAAACAACAATTAAGGGTTGGATCACCCACTGTACATCAATAGTGATGTTGCATCGCCATGGATTTCGTAGTAGAGTTCTATGAGACCGAGGCGGGGTCATGCCCCGTGCGGGAGTTTCTGGACGAGTTAAAGGCCGGTGATCCGGACGACTTCGCAGCGGTGGTCGCCGGTTTGGCAAAACTGCGGAGCCGGCAGTATCACCGGGAGCCATTGTCCAAGGCAATTGGCAACGGGCTCTTTGAACTGCGCCACGTGGGCAAGCTCAATACCCGCGTGTTGTGGTTCTTCGCGAAGAATCGCCGGATCGTCGCCGTGCACGGTATCCGCAACAAAGGTCAGGCCATCCCGGCTCGCGACATCGATACGGCGCGGGAACGGATGCGTGACTGGCGGAAAAGAGCAGAGCAATGAAAAAAAGCAATTTCGACCGTTACCTCGAAGAGCAGCTTAAGGATCCGGCGTTTGCCGCCCGCTTTAAGCGCGCCGGCGAGGCATGGGATGTGGCGCTCCAAATCACCGCTCTTCGCCAGCAAGCCGGGCTTTCGCAGAAGGACCTTGCGAAACTCCTCAAGACCTCCCAGCAGCAGATCAGCCGGCTTGAGTCCCCCGGCTACGAAGGCCACTCCCTAAGCACCTTGCGCCGCGTCGCCGACGCCCTGCATGCCCGGGTCCGTGTGGTATTCGAGCCGGGAGAGATGGGGAAGGGGACGCGTATAGCCGAGTCCGCCGCTTCGTACGGCGTCAAACGCAGCGCAACCAAACGGAGATAAGCGAGGGACTAAATAATATTCGTTGGTTTGCCAGGCGCTTGGTTGGACTGAGGGTCAGGGACTGAGGGTCAGGCACGCCTTTTTGCTATTTCGAGCCCGAAAGGGATCCGAACTTCGACAACGGCGAACTAAGCAGGCGAGAGGCATGAGGCAATAGGCAACAGTTAAACAAAGGACTCGTCCCCTGAACGACACTTCCAGGTTTCGAGAATTGTCGAAACGTCGAAATGACCGGGAGAGAAAAGCCGTCAGAAGTCCTTTCTCAAGATTTAGACCGGGCGTTCTGGCGCGAATTAATCCGGGACCTCGCCGGTCCAATCCGATCTCCTCAATCTCCGACTTCAAAGCAAACCTAGATCGAATCGCCGGTTTCTGATAAGGTCGGCTCATTCGCTGGGAACGCAACTTTGATAGCGGGAGAGGAGAGTTCCTAAAGATGGCCGATTCGGGAGGCAGGGAGCGAACAGCCGCACTGGCTTACCTGGAGGTGGCTGCGGCTCACGGCATCGACTATATCTTCGGCCTTCCCGGTACGAGCGGGCAGGAATTCATCGGCACGATCGTCGACCAGGAAAAGATCCGTTTTATCCTCGCCCTTCACGAAACCTGCGTGGTGTCCATGGCCGACGGCTATGCGCGCGTCTCCGGCCGGCCCACACTCGCCCAGGTGAGCACGCTTCCGGGAACCGCAAACGCTGTCGGCGCTCTCTATGATGCCTATCGTGACCGATCTCCTGTGATCGTTACCTCCACGCATGTAGACACACGGATCATGGGTCGAGACAGCCATACCGAAGGGCGCGATCTGGTCGACCTGACCCGGCAATTCACGAAGTGGAGCTGCGAGGTACATCGCGCGGACCGAATCGCCGAGGCTTTGAACCGGGCCTTCAAAGTAGCGTCGAGCCCGCCTAAAGGACCGGTCTATCTATCGCTTCCGAGCAATCTCCTCGCCGAGCAGATCCAGGCGGAGATCCCTCAGACAGAGCGCTACAGAATTGTGCCGCGAATGGCGCCGGATCCGGAGGCGCTTCAGGAGGCGACCCGGCTGCTCGTGGAAGCCAAGCGCCCGTTGATCGTCGCGGGAAGCGGCGTGGCTACGGCCGGGGCGACCGCCGAACTCGTTAAGCTCGCTGAGATGGTGGCGGCGCCGGTGGTCATGGAGCCGCGCTATTCTTTTCTCAGCTTTCCTGCGAGCCATCCCTTCAGCTTCCAGATCCCCGAGCGGCAGGTAACCTTCAAGCTTCCCGTGTGGGGAGAGCCGGACCTGATTTTCGCAGTGGGCTGTCGGTTGATCAGAGAATACCGCTATCTCCCCGAGCCGGCTATCAAGCCCGAGACCCGCTGTGTGCATATCGAAGAGGATCCGTGGGAAATCGGCAAGGTTTTCCCCGTCGATCTGGGCATCGTGGCGGATGCCAGGAGCGCGCTGCGCTCGCTCTTAGAGACAGTGCCGGCCCATCTCGATCGAGCAAACGGCAAGCGCAAGGCCGAGCGGCTCGAGTGTCTCAAAGAAGCCAAAGAAAAAGCCCGCGTCGAGTTGGAGGCCAGAGTCAAACAGGACTGGGATTCGGCTCCGATCAATCCTGCCCGGCTGGTGCGGGAGATGGACAGGCTTCTGGATGAAGACGCGTTGATCGTGAACGAGAGTCCGACGACCAAAGATATTCTTACCTCGATCTTCAGATTTACCCCGAAGCGCGCTTATTTCTCGAATTCCTCCGGCGGCTACCTCGGTTGGGGCCTCGGCGCGGCCATCGGCGCCAAGCTCGCCTCTCCGAGCCGGCGCGTGGCGGCATGTCTGGGCGACGGCAGCGCGATGTTCGGCGTTCACGGCCTGTGGACGATGGCCAAATACCGCATCCCGCTCGTTGTGATCGTGTTCAACAACCGCGCTTACATGGCGGTCAAGAACCAGTTTCGCGGCAGCGACGAGAGAATAAGACTCGCCGGCGAGCTGGGCGCTGATCTGGTCGATCCCGAGATCAACTTTGCCCGGCTCGCTCAGACCTTCGGTATTTTTGGTCAAAGAGTCGAGCAACCCGAGGAGATCGCTCCGGCTCTGCAAAGGGCGCTAGAGGAACGAGGTCCCGCGCTGGTGGACGTGGTCATCAGTCAAAAGAGTAGAAAAGACTAAAAGGAGGCAACGTGAAGAAAGAAACCTGGGATGCGTTTAAGAATGCCTCGCTCGGCGCCGAAAACAAGGCTTACGAAATTATCGCCAAGTTAG
>JACPFH010000781.1 GCA_016183075.1 Deltaproteobacteria bacterium
CGAGCGGCTCGAGCCCGTGGAGCTAGCATAAGGAGGCACCATAGTATCCGCGCCGCCGATACGGACCGAAGCTGGTTGAATACCCAGCTCCTCACCCGTGATTTGCGCAAGGACCGTTCGAACTCCTTGCCCCATCTCCGTGCTCCCGGCCAGAATCGTTGCTGTCCCATCTGACTGCATGCGAACCATGGCGACGGAGACCGGCGTGGCGCCGGCATTCGTGGCGCCCAAGGCCAGGCCGATAGCCGCTCCCCTTTTCTTGGACCGCTTTTTCCACTGGCTCTCCCTGACGAGCCTTTTCAGGCTCATCGCCAGATCAGCATCTATACCCCTCAGCTTGGGGCGGATTTCTTCGCCCTTCTTCAGGAGATTTTTGAGCCTGAGCTCGGCGGGATCCATTCCGAGCTTGGCCGCGATGATGTCCAGTTGCGATTCCGAGGCGAAAATAGTCTGCGGCGCGCCGATGGCACGAAAGGAGCCTGCTCCCCCGCAATTCGTGTACACAGCATAGGCGTCGCTTCGAACATGCGAAATTCTATACGGGCCAAGAACCCGTGTAGCGGCACGGATGGCGACCGCGGGACCGTTGTCCGCGTAGCCCCCGGTATCCAGGTGGATCTCGGCCTCCCGGGCAACCAAGGTTCCATCACGCTTGACGCCGGTTTTCAAACGTACCCTAGCCCCGTGGCGGCGGACGGTGACCATGGATTCGGGGACCGAGTTGCAAATACGGACAGGTTGCCGCGCCTTTCGCGCCAGGGCTGCCACTAATGGCTCGAATTTCGTATAAGACTTGCTGCCAAAGCCGCCGCCTAAATATGGGATAACGATGCGCACCTTTGAAATCGGCACGCGAAAAATGCGGGAGATATCGCCGCGGACCTGAAACGGGTGTTGCGCGGAAGACCAAATCGTAATTCCCTCCTCGCCGCACTGGGCGATCACGCTATGAGGCTCCAGCGTGTAGTGATAAACCATGGGAAAAGTGAAAACGTCCTCAAAGATCTCGTCAGCTTCGGCAAAACCAAGCTCGGTGTTTCCCTTCTCCACATGCTCGTGGCTACAGATGTTCCCCTTGGCCTCTTCGTGGATAAGCGGGGCGCCCTCACTTAAGGCTGCCTCCAGCCCCACGGCAGCGGCAAGCTCCTCGTAATCGACACGGATTAAAGAGAGCGCTTCTTCAGCCGTCTCTTCATCCACCGCAGCGACGGCCGCGACCGGCTCGCCGGCGTAGCGAACCTTGCCGATCGCAATTACCGGACGGCCGCCGTAGTAGGGATCGAGATCGGAGATATCGGCCGCGGTCAGAACCGCGGCGACACCCGGAAGCGTTCCAGCGTCATTAGCATCAATGCTGCGGATGCGGGCGTGGGGGTAAGGACTGCGAAGGATCCTGCCGTAGAGCATGCCGGGGATGACCAGATCCCCGGTGAACTTCGCTTTTCCGGTTACCTTCTCAACCCCGTCGACTCGATGAACGTTCTGGCCGATGAACCTGAGTTGCTTCTTTGTCATGTGACCCCTACAAAATGCCAACGTAACGGACGGAGAAGCGATCTACACTCAACCACGAATCACCAATATGATCACTTCGCTCCGGATGCGCGGGCGGTGATCTGCGAGGCGGTAAGCGAGCCGTCCGCCGCTTGAGTCGCCTGTACGGAAACCTCGACGCCGGGTTTGAGCCATCCCGCGTCCGCGAGCACGCGACGCACGACGAGTATATCCGTTGGCACGAGGACTTTGATCTCACCCCCTTTGTACTTGAGCGTGAGCATCCGTCCTTTCACGTCCCGCACCGCCACGTCTTCCACGGTCTCGACATTGGCGTTCGTCATCGTCGATCCGCTCTGCGGGGCCGAACTCAGCGGTCTATGGCCTTCTCCGCTGCCGCGTTGATCCTCCGAGAATACATGTAATCGGGACGCGCGGAACGTGCCGTCGGGTTGTTTCTTCGCAGTGGCCCCCACATACATACCGGGCGTGATCTCGGAAAGCTTGATGGGAACCTCGCCGCGGATAATCGCCTTATCCCCCATCTTAACCCGGACGTCTCCGCTGCGAGCCCCGACGACCAATTCTTGGCCTGTAACGGAGGTGATCTTCCCTGCGACGCTGACAGCGCCTGTTGCTCGGCCGACTTGAGCCTGGAGCGGGGAGCTCCCGACGATAAGGACCAGCCCCGCTATGAGTCCCAACCACGAGCTACGACCACGTATCACGAACACGTCTTTTCGGACCTTCTTCATCTCATCCTCCCCTGCTCGCTGCCTATAAATATCCTCAAAGATGTTGACGTCAACCAGAATTTTCACTTCGATTCATAGAGGAGGTTGATAGCTTCACGAACGGCCTTTTTCTCGCTGCGGAGGCTCAGGGGCGGGTCTATACCGACCAATTTAAACAGCTCGGGATCTACCTCAAGGTCCGGAAATTTCCTTTTGAAAGTCTCTCTAGGCGACACCTTCTCCGTTCTCCTCAGGCTCGCCGCCTTTTTCTCAACCAGCCTAATCCGCCTTTTGATCTCTCGGATCTCCTTGATGATTTCTTTCCGATGTCCCTTCATAGCGCGCCCCTCTCCCAGCTTTTAAACCGAACCAAAAGTAGGGCTCCTTCCTATGCTGACTTCCACAAGAAGAAATCGGACCCAAATTAACAGAGCGAAGGTAGATCTGCAATCGTCCGAACGAGGAATTGCTCCCCACGCTGCGGCGGAAACTCGATCTTCGCGCCGCTTGTCACATCCCGGCGAAATGGCGTAAAATCCGCGCAATTTTGTATAGTTTGAACCGTGCCTCGGGTTACAGCGGCTTGAGTTTGGGCACCTTTGAGTCCGCCCCAGCCAGCTCTGCACCCCCCGAGGAGCTTTCAGGGCTCGGGCGAAGAAAATAGGCAATCTGCAGAATGAATAATTTCAGCGAGAAGGCCAATTTCATTTGTGGGATTGCCAACCTGATGCGAGACGCGTTCAAGCGCGGCAAGTACCAGGATGTGATTCTGCCCTTCACCGTGCTCCGCCGCATCGACTGTGTGCTGGGGCCGA
>JACPFH010000778.1 GCA_016183075.1 Deltaproteobacteria bacterium
AAAACTTTTGGGCGCCACATAGGCCGTAAAGCCATCGCGGCCAAGCTCGCGCGCAAGTTTTCGCGCCTCCCCGTCCACATCCGACTCCGATTTGCTTTCACGGAGGATGTTCTTTTCCACCCACGCGCGGATCCGCTCGCGCAGGGACCGATGGTCCGGGTCAAAAAAACACTCCATCTTCTTCCCCTACAAGGCGACCATCAAACCATCACGGCTCCGCCGTCCACGTTGATCGCCTGCCCTGTGATCCCCCCGGCCGCGTTGGAGGCAAGCATCAGAGCCAAATCGCCGACTTCTTTTGGATCGATCAGCCGGCCCTGGGGCGAGGTTTTTTTAAAGATATCGAGTATCTGATCAACGCTCTTGCCGGTCTTTTCGGCCATCGCCTTCGCGTTGCTTCGAGTCATCTCCGTGTCCACATATCCCGGACAGATCGCGTTGACCGTTACGCGTTTTCTCGCCATCTCGATGGCGAGCGCCCGGGTCAAGCCAAGGACCGCA
Organism: Deltaproteobacteria bacterium; assembly: GCA_016183075.1. GTDB lineage: Bacteria > Desulfobacterota > Binatia > UBA9968 > UBA9968 > 2-12-FULL-57-22. Next base: position 502 of record JACPFH010000778.1, read on the forward strand.
TGTTTCGAAGCCGCATAGGCGGTGATATGCGAATAGGCGACCTTGGCCACCGTCGAGGCGATGTTGATAATCCGTCCCCAACCGCAAGCGATCATGCCCGGCAAAAACACCTTGCAGCCATAGTAAGTCCCGGTGAGATTGACCTTGAAAACTTCCTCCCAGAGCTGATCCTCCATGTCCAAGAAGGCCGCGGCCGGCGCCATCCCCGCGCTGTTAACCAGAATCTGCGCCGTTCCGAGCGCGCCCTCGATCTCGGCCTTGAGCGCTTCCACTTCTTGCCTCCGCGTCACGTCGCAGGCGAACGCAACGGCATCGGCCCCGAGGCGGCGAATCTCATCCGCCACTTGATCGAGGGAAGATTGAGTCCGTCCGGTGACCGCCACCGGATTCCCCTGCGCGGCAAAAGCCAGTGCGATCGCACGACCGATGCCCCGCCCGCCGCCGGTGACAAGCACAACTTTTTTGTCGATTGTTACCATCGAAGTGTTCCCGCACATATGATACCAGTTTGGCGAAAAAAGCAATTATGGGCCAAAAGCACCAACGTCGCGATCGTGCCGGCAGCCCACCTCTCGGGCCTCTTGTTCTCGGTTTCGGTTTCGGATAAAAGAACGGCGAGAATTAGAGGTGGAGGATAGCGATGAAACCAGGGCGAGTATTCCTCACTGCGGCCGTGCTGCTAACTGCCGTCTCCGGGCTGTTGTTGCCCCCCCAAGTGGCCGAACCACAGTCTATGCCGCTGTGGCGCGAGGGAGATGGCGGCGATATCAATCCTGATCTGGAGCGGCTGAGCGGCGCCTTCGTGCGCCTGGCAGACAAGGTGCGGCCGGGGGTGGCTCAACTGCGAGTGAGCCTCAACCCGTCAGCGGGTCAAGACGGAGAGAGCCAGCGCCCGGCCAGCAGTCGCGGCTCGGGCTTCATTATTCACCCGGAAGGTTACATTCTGACGGCCAACCACGTGGTGGAGGGAGGCAAGGAAGTCGAGATCCGATTGGCCGACAGGCAAAGGTTCAGGGGACAGGTAATCGGTGCGGACCCCGAGGTGGACATAGCCCTCGTGAAAACTAAGAGCCCAAGAGAGCTTCCCGCGCTCGCTTTAGGCAATGCAGACAATGCCCGGGTAGGGGACCTGGTCGGCTCGCTCGGCTATCCGTTCGGAGCCGAGAGTTCGCTCAGCCTGGGGATCATCAGCCGCCGGGGCAGAACCTTCAACGCCGGGTTTGACTTCATCCAAACCAATGCCGGCGCCAGCGCCGGCTGGAGCGGCGGGCCGCTGGTGAACGTCAGGGGTCACGTCGTAGGCATGATCACTATGGCCTCGGAACGGGGAAACATGGGCTTTGCCGTGCCCATCAACGTGATCAAAGGGATGATCCCACGGTTGCTGCGCGGGGAAAAGATCGTCTGGGGCTGGCTTGGAGTCCGCGTATCCGAGCTGAGTGTGGAAGGGGCAGAGGTCATAAGGCTCTCTCCGGTCCGCGGCGTGCTCGTGAGCGCCGTGCTCCCGGGTCAGCCGGCCGAAAAAAGCGGTATTCACTCCCATGATGTGATCCTTGCGGTCAACGGCACGCGCGTGGACAACCCCCGGGAGCTGATCCGTATCATCGCAGGCATTGAAGCGGGTAAGGAAGTGAGCCTGGCGATTTTCCGCAAAGGGGAAACCTTTAAGCTTTCCGTGCGGCTCGGGCAAAAACCGAAAAGCCCGGAACGACAGGAAGGGTAGAGTTGCCTATCCCTCCTCGTCTTGCGCGGGTTTCGCGGCGACCGGGGCGCCGGCTTCCTTTAATCTCCGGGAATATGCCTCCAATTGCTTTTCTACCAAACCGTTTAACGACGAAGGCGGATAGTGACCCTCGGGATCCCTCACGCCGGCCGCAACGCCGGTAAGGACTTCGATGCCCTCGTCGATCGTACCGGCTGCATAAATGTGAAACTTTCCCTGCTCCACGGCCTCGACAACGTCCCGCCTCAGCATCAGGTTACGCGAGTTGGCGCGCGGGATAAGGACTCCCTGTTCGCCGGTCATTCCCTTTACCCGGCAGACGTCAAAGAAACCTTCAATTTTTCGGTTGATGCCGCCGATCGCCTGAATCTCCCCGTTCTGGTTGACTGAGCCGGTGACCGCGATGGGCTGCTTGATGGGCACTCCGGCCAGGCTCGAGATAATCGCATAAAGCTCGGTGGACGAGGCGCTATCCCCGTCGACTCCTTCGTAGGATTGCTCGAAGCACAGGCTTGCGGAAAGCGACAGCGGGCGGTCCTGCGCGTATTTGGCTCCCAAGTAGCCGCTCAGGATGAGGACGCCCTTGTCGTGGGTTCTACCGCTCAACTTCGCTTCCCTTTCGTTGTTGATGATTCCCCCTCGCCCCATGAAGGTCTTGGCCGTAATCCGGCTTGGCTTGCCGAAGCTGAAGTCCCCGATTTGGTAAATCGCGAGCCCGTTCACCTGCCCTACCACGACCCCGGTCACATCCACGAGCAGGGTCTCTTCGGCGATCATCTGCCGAATTCTCTCTTCGATGAGGTTCAAGCGAAAGGTCTTCTCCTCGATAGCTTTCTCCACGTGCTCTCCGGTCACAAGCTCGCTCCCGGCCTTCTCCGCCCAGTAGTTCGACTCGATCAGGAGATCGACGATATCGCCGAAGCGGGTAGAGAGCTTTCCCTGATCCTCCACGAGCCTTGCCCCATGTTCGATCACGCGGGCGACGCCGCTCGGGTCGAAGTGACGCAGCCCCTCGCGCGTGCAGTAAGCGCTGACGAAGCACGCGTAGGCGACGATATTCTCATTGGAGCGCTCGATCTCGAAGTTGAAGTCGGCCTTGACTTTGAAGGTCTCGCGAAAGTCCGGATCCAGGCTGAAAAGGGTGTGATAAAGAAGCGGGTCGCCGATCATGATGACCTTGGTATCGGTAGGAATCGGATCGGGTCTGAGCCCCTGGGGCGGAAGCCAGCCAAAAAACGTTGCCGGCTCCTCGATTCTGAGCTCGCGGTTCTTGATCACCCGCTGCAGCGCCTCCCACACGCCGGGATTGCTCAAAACGTCGCGGTCATAAAGGACGAGATAGCCCCCATTAGCGCGGCTGATCGACCCCGCCTTTACCTGGGTGAAGTCGGTGACGTACCCTCCCAATACCGGCCGTTTTTCCACGACCCCGAAGAGGTTGTGGTAGGTCGGATTGGTCTCGATGATGATCGGCGGCCCCTGGGTATCGCTGTTATCGACGAACACGTTGACGCGATAAGGAACAAAAGGATCGGCCGAAGCCTCGACCGGCTGCAAAGAAACCAAAGGCCCGACGGCCTGGGCCCCGTCGGCTCCTTTGAAGCGGTTAAGATTCTTCAGGATGTGTTCTCGGACCGCGTTCAGGTAGTTCACGACCTTCGGGAAGTCGCGATATTTCTCCCTCAGCTCGGCAAGCGGAATGCGGACCAGATACTCGCCGGCCTGCTGTTCCAGCGCCTGCAACCGGTCGGCGATTTGCCGTTCCAACCGCTTGCCTTCCCGCAGCGCCTCTTCCACCTGCGTTTCGATCTCGCTGCGCTTTTCCTCCACAGCTTTTTTCCGTTCGGGTTCGAGCGCGAGATAGTCTTCCTCCTGCATCGGCTTTCCGTTCTTCGACGGGATCAAGGCCATACCCGAAGGAGAAAAGCGCAGCGTAAATCCGCTATTTCGCGCCTCCTCGATGAGTCTTTCCATGATCTCCTGCTGCTTCTTTTGCACCTGCTCCACCATGGCCTGGCGCTGGCGGGCGAATTCCTCGCTCTCAAAGGTCTTTCGCGCTTCCTGCTGCAGGGTCTGAACCAAGTCCTCCATGTCCTTCTTCAAAACCTTGCCCCAACCGCGCCGGATGTTCAGAGCCTGCGGGCGGTCGGGATCGCTGAAATTGTAGACATAACACCAGTCTTCAGGGAACGACGAGTCTTCCTCCGGAGCCCGCTTTTCAGCGGTGACCTTCTTAAGAAACGCTTTGATGATGCTCGTCTTTCCGGTTCCGGTAAGACCCGTGACGAAAATGTTGAAGCCGGGCTTGTTTACTCCCAGGCCGAACTCGATGGCGCGTATCGCTCTCGACTGGCCGATGAAATCTTCCAGCGGGGTCATATCCGCCGTGCAGGAGAACGGAAGAAGGGAAGGGTCGCAACGCCACATGAGCTTGTCCGCTGGCACTTGGAACTGAACGGTCATCGTCAACTCCTCACAGTAGAATGGCTATACATTATTGCTTCAACGACGCGGCGTCAACGATGCGCTGTGTTGCGAGGGCGGGAAACACCCACTATAATTGGCCAGTGCTCCGAAAACTGCTCTATACCCTTCTTTTGGTCATCGGCTTCACCGGATGCGCCTCCCGCCTGCCGGCGCAGGTACCTCTGGTCAAACCGATCGCCGAAGACGAAGAGGTCAGGATCAGCCGGGAATTTCGACGACAGGCGAAGAAACAACTCAAGCTCGTCCGCCATCCGGAGATCGAGCGCTACGTCGACCGGATTGGACGGCAGCTCCTCTCCCCCATGGGGCCTCAGCCCTTCGATTACCGTTTCTTCGTCGTCGAGAACTCCCAACTTAACGCTTTTGCTATACCCGGAGGCACGATCTACGTCCACAGCGGGCTCATCGAGAAGGTGAAGAGCACGGATGAGCTGGCCGGAGTCGTCGGGCACGAAATCGTCCACATCAAGGCCCGGCACATCGCACGCATATCCGGTCCCGACCCCTTGAGCCTGCTGGCTCTTCTGGGAGTGTTTCTATCCGGAGGCGGAGCTCAGGCCCAGGCTGCCGGCGCAATCGGTCAGGCCCTGGCGGCAACCCGCCAGCTCGCCTACAACCGCCAACTTGAGCAAGAGGCCGACGCGCTCGGCGTGAAATACATGGCCGATGCGGGATACGATCCGAAAGCGGCCCTGGCTTTTCTGCGGCTCATCGATCAGGAGCGGGTGCTCAACCCGGTCGATCTTCCGCCCTATCTGATGACTCATCCGCTGAGCCAGGAGCGGGTCACACGGGTGGAAGCGGTCGTGCACTCGTTGCGGGTCGGAGCGACCAAACGCGAGGCAACAGACCCGATCCGGAAAATACAGACGCTGCTGCGGCTGGAAAGGGACGAGGCGGATGGGGTCATCGAACAATACGCGCGGCTCCTCAACCAAAACGCGAAAAGCGCGGAGGCCCTGCACATGCTCGGCCTTGCCTACCAGTATAGGAGCCGGTGGAAAGAAGCCAGGGAGCATTTGGAGCGAGCCCGAGCCGCCGATCCCCAAAGCCCGGGGATCGACCGGGACCTGGGTCGCCTTTATACCCAGATGAGCGAGTTCGGCCCGGCCCACGACGCCTTGGAGCGCGCGCTCGGCGCCGAGCCGAAAGAGCCGTTAAACCACCTGTGGCTCGGTGAGCTATTCGAGAAGGAAGGCAAGCTCTCGGAGGCGGTCTTGGCTTTTTTGCGGGCCCACAACCTGTCGCCGCTGTGGCCGGAGCCGGCGCAGCGCTTGGGGGTCGTCTACGGAAAGATGAGCCGCCTTGGCGATGCCCATTACTATCTCGCCCGCTCCCAACTATTGGCGGACGAGGACGAGCTGGCGCTCGCCAATCTGGAGCGGGCGCTCAAGATCTCCGGGCCCAATACCCTGCGCGGGCAACTGATCGCGGATGAGATTGCGGCGATCAAAGCGAGGCGGAGATAAACTACCCTCTGTGCGCTCTTTCCCGCTTCAACAAAAACTCGCGCAGGTAATCGGGATCGAATCCCAAAAGCTCGCAGATGTTATTGAAGGAGAACGGCCACCCCGTGCCCTCGTCCTGTACCCAGTCGAGGGCATTGTGATAGAGGCCGTCGCCGATGCTATTCTTGGCCCCGCGATACTTCTCCAGGCATTCTACCGCATCCTTCAGCATGGCAAGCATGAGCTTTTTCTCGCCGTCGAGCTGGCGAGAGAGCATGCGATTGCCGTAGAACTGCGAGGGCAGAAAGGTATCGGGCTCGATGATTCGCGCTAAAAGGTCGTCATACATACGGGATCACTACTCCTGAATGTTGAGCGCGTTTGTATATCACAAAAACAACCCCACAACAACCCCTTTTTGGCCCCCTACGTCGTGCCCCCACCGCGCCAGATTGGCGCCCGTATCCACCGAGATCCGACCGGGATGGCGCGCAGCCCGGCCCCTTGTTCTCGCCCGGCCGGGGAGTTATGAGATATTTAAGATCGGGGATAGATACCGTGAGTTCTATCGGCAACAGTGCAAGCGGCATTTGCTGGGATCTGAGCGAGCTTTTCGCCTCGCACGAGGACCCGCATATCGAGGCGACGCTACAGGACTGCCGCGCTCGAGCGGAGGCTTTTGCCGCGCGGTTTCGCGCCTCCATCCACCGCCCGCAGGGGCCGGATCCCGCAACGCTTCTCGACGGCACCAGAGACCTGGAAGCCATCGAGGAGGCTTTGAGCCGAGTTGCAAGCTTTGCCAGCCTGCTCTACGCCGCGGATTCGCTGAAGCCGGAGTACCAGGATCTCGAGCAGAAGGTAGAGCGGCGAGTAACCGAGGTGAGAAACCTCTTGCTCTTCTTCGAGCTGGAATGGCTCGATGTCGCCGACGACGTTGCAGAGAGGTTGATGCGGGATCCGATGTTACAGCCCTACGCCCATTATCTCCGCAGCGTCCGGCGGTTTCGCCCACACAAACTCACCGAGCTGGAGGAGAAGATCGTCAACGAAAAAGACAACACCGGTCGCAGCGCGTTCGGCAGGCTCTTTTCCGAGATCACCTCGGCCTTGACCTTTTCCGTGGAACGCGATGGGAAACCCGGCGAGCTTACTCTAAGCGAGACCCTCGCCCTCATGCACCACCCCGACCGGCAGCTCCGACAGAGGGCCTGGGAATCGCTCTTCGAAGGGCTTTCCCGCCACGAGCACGCGCTTGGCTTTATCTACGACACGATCATCCAGGACCATCTCACGATGGACCGGTTGCGGCGCTATGCCGGCCCTATGATGGAGCGCCACCTCGCCAACGAGATTGACGGCGAAGCGGTTGCCAGGATGATGGAAGTCAGCGAGGCCAATTACCGGATTGGGCAGGATTACTTTCGCCTCAAGGCGCGCCTGCTTGGCCTTCCCCGCCTTGCGCTGTACGATCAATACGCGCCTGTGGATGAAGAGCGCGCCTCCTTTTCGTTCTCTCAAGCTCGGGAGGTCGTCTTGGAGGCTCTTGGCGCCTTCAGTCCGATCTTTCGCTCCATCGCCGCCGAGTTTTTCGCCAAACGTTGGATCGATGCGGAGATACGCAAGGGCAAACAGGGCGGGGCGTTCTGCGCCTCGCCGTCTCCGCAGTTGCACCCCTATATTCTGTGCAACTAT
>JACPFH010000779.1 GCA_016183075.1 Deltaproteobacteria bacterium
CTACATGCTTCTCCCAATCCAGGTCCAAAAGCCCAAAGGCCTCCTCCACAAACTCCTTCACCGAGTGACTTTCGCCGGTGGCGATCACGTAATCGTTGGGCCGGCCGTGCTGGAGCATCAACAACATCGCCTCCACGTATTCCGGGGCATAACCCCAGTCCCTTCTCGCATCGAGGTTTCCCAGGTATAGCTTATCCTGAAGCCCCGCCTTGATCCGCGTCGCTGCCCGCGCGATCTTTCGCGACACAAAGGTTTCGCCCCTCCGCGGGCTCTCATGATTGAAGAGAATCCCGTTGCAGGCAAAGAGTCCATACGCCTCCCGATAGTTACGGGTCATGTAGAAAGCGTAGGCCTTTGAACACGCATAGGGGCTTCGTGGGTAAAAAGGCGTGGTTTCCTTTTGGGGAGCTTCCTGCGCCAGGCCAAACATCTCGCTCGACGACGCCTGGTAGAATTTCGGCGCAATGCCCGATTCCCGAATGGCCTCGAGGATCCTCAGAGTGCCGAGGGCCGTTACCTCACTGGTGTACTCCGGGATATCAAAACTGGCTTTGACATGGCTTTGAGCGCCCAAGTTGTAGATTTCATCCGGCCTGACTTCCCTCAGGATCCTGTTCAGGGAACTGGCGTCGTTGAGATCGCCGTAGACCAGTCTCAATTGCGCGTTTGGTTCATGGGGATCCTGATAGACATGGTCGATCCGCCCCGTGTTGAAAGAGCTGGATCTGCGGATAATGCCGTAGACCTGATACCCCTTGCCGAGCAGAAACTCCGCCAGGTACGACCCGTCCTGGCCGGTGATCCCGGTAATCAGCGCAACCTTCATGCGAACATCCTCAAGCTGTCTCTTTTTCTAAAAAGCAGTTCTTAAGCACGAGCACATCCATTTTAGTTCGCAAAAAACAGTCCAGAGCCTCCGCCGGCGTGCAGACGATAGGTTCATTCTCGTTGAAGGACGTGTTCAGCAGGACAGGAACCCCCGTGAGAGTTTCAAACTCCTTAATGAGCTCCCAGTACCGCGGGCTGGCATCCCGGCTCACGGTTTGCAGCCTTCCGGTTCCATCAACGTGGGTGGGCGCCGGAATCAAAGAGCGTTTCTCCGGCTTCACCTTGTAAGTCATCAGCATAAACGGCGAAGGATGAGTCTTTTCAAAAAAGTCCCCCACCCGTTCTTCCAGAACGGAAGGGGCAAACGGGCGAAACGGCTCCCGGCGTTTGATGCGGCTGTTCAAGATGTCCTTCATATCGGACCGCCGCGGGTCCACCAGAATGCTTCGGTTTCCCAGCGCTCTCGGGCCCCATTCCATTCGTCCCTGAAACCATCCGACGACGTTCCCTTCCGCAATGTGCTTCGCTGTATACTGACAAAGTAATTCGTAATTGGGAAACTCATAGTAACGAACTTGTCTCGTTACTAAAAGTTGCTTAATTACATCGTTACTAAACTCTGGCCCCCAATATGCATGCTTCATTTCGAAGCCCCGCGGCCGACCCAGAATCTGGTGCCAAACATAGAACGCTGCTCCTACGGCCAGTCCTGCGTCTCCGGGGGCCGGTTGAATATAGACCTTTTCGAACGGCGTCCGGTCGAAGATTTGACCATTGACGACGCAGTTGAAGGCGACCCCTCCCGCCAAGCAGAGTGTCTTGAGTTTAGTGCGCTCATAGAGTTTGTTGAGAAAAAGAAACATCGCGTCTTCGAGCCGGGCCTGGAGCGAAGCGGCGATATTCTGATGACGCTTCTCTACAGAATCATTGGCTTGCCTCTCAGGACCAAGCTTGCGCGTGAGCGCGTTCCCATAGAGCCTTCCGAGAACGGGCTCGCCTTCCCGCCAAGTCATCTCCGGGCCGGTCTTGTGGTGAATAAAATAGTTTAACCCTAAGGAGAAACCCAGACGGCCGTCAAGCTGGAGAATCTCGTGGAAGCGGTCCTCGTACTCTGGCTCCCCGTAGGCCGCTAACCCCATGACCTTGTATTCGTCTCCGTATTTCCAAAAACCCAGATATTGCGTTAAGGCCGTGTAATAGATGCCGAGCGAATGCGGAAAGGTGATTGAACCTTGAACGTTGAACGTTGAACCTGTTCCCACTCCCCACATGGTGCTGGCAAAATCCCCAAGTCCGTCGGCAGAGAGAAGCGCCGCCTCCTCAAAGGGGGATACAAAAAAAGAGCTTGCCAGGTGCGCCTTGTGGTGTTCCACCCTGTGCACCTCAGCCTTTATATCCTCACTTTCCACTCCTAACGCCTTACTCGTTTCCTCTTTGATCCCGGCAAACCTAGTCAGAGCGCCCAGGCGATCCAGTGCTAGGCGGGGCATGCGAAGGGCGTACCATGCCTTCCGCCAGATCCTCGCTCGCGGATCACGCGCGCTCGCTATATAGTTGATCTCGTGCGGTTCAATACCCGCTGCCCTCAAACAGTAACGAACGGCTTGCGTGGGAAACCCGGCAGAGTGCTTGATGCGGTTAAAACGCTCTTCCTCCGCCGCGGCAACAAGCCGGCCATCCAAGATCAATGCAGCACTGGCGTCACCGTGGTAGGCGTTGATACCTAAAATGACCATTGGCGGCTGCTCGACACTAGAGAAACAAGTCTTCTCATCTAGTCAAAAACCAGCACCGAAAATAAGTGTTCGGAGCCAGAGTTTGTCAGTTCGCAAGAGTTCTGCTACTAGCTTGAAATGCGCCCAGCATATGCTCACACCTAACTTGGACCGCAAGTTGGCCCGGAAGCAAAGCTGCCATCCTCGGCTGCTGATAGCGCTGGCTGCGCTCTTTTTCCTGA
>JACPFH010000780.1 GCA_016183075.1 Deltaproteobacteria bacterium
AAAGCGGCGCTTCGCGGCCATCGCTTCTCCAACCCCAAACGATTGAGCGACGAAGTCTTCGACCTCTCCTATGCCATGGTCAAAGATGCCGTGCACAAATGGGGGAACATGACGGAGAAAGGATGGCGAAAGGTCCTCAACTTTTCCATCGGCGCGGGGATCGTTAAAGACCCCTCCAAAGCGCCGTCTGCCAAAGAAGGGATCCTCTGGAGCAACAAATACGTCGGCAAAGGCCCGTAGGGAAAGGGCCGTGAGCCAAAAGCCAAGGGCTGAGAGCTAAAAGCACGGAGGGAAACATGGAACGGAAAATGATTCTTTCCAGGCCCGCTTCTGTTACGCTCGTCTGCTTCCTGGCCACAACCTTTCTGTTGGCGACCCCCTCTCGGTCTCGAGCGCAAAAAGATCTCCCCGAGGTCACCGTCGCCACGGCCGTGTCCGTGCTCGCGTTCGCGGCGGTCTGGGTCGCCGAGCAGCTCAAATACTTCGAGGAAGAGGGAGTCCGGGCAAAGATCACCGTAGCGGGCGGCGGATCTCCCTGCCTGGCGGCGGTGGTTGGGCGCTCGGTTAACTTCTGCGCTTCTTCCTCAGAAGGACTCATCCTCGCCCGGCTGGAAGGAGCTCCGCTCGTCGCCATCCAGGCGCACAACCGGGCCATTACTCTGGGCATCACCGTTCGCAAAGAAATCGTCGACAAGTCCAGGCTCACGCGAGAAAGCCCGTTGGCGGAGCGGCTCAAATTGTTGACCCAACTGGGCACCATCGGCGCTACGAGTCCAGGCGCGGTCTCGGAGCAGATTTTTAAGTTCCTGGTGCTAAAGGCAGGGGGAAATCCTGACAGACTCAAATTCGCATACCTGGGAGGGGCCGAACTGCCGGCGGCGCTGATGAACAACATCATTGATACTTTTGCGCAATCACCACCAGGACCGGAGACAACCGAGGCGCAGGGCAAAGGATATGTTTTGATCGCCCTGTCGCGAGGCGAAATGCCCGAACTCAGAGACTACCCGTATGAGGTGTTAATGGCGAGACCGGATTTTGCGGAAAAAAATCCCCAGCTCGCCAGGGCTATTTCCCGGGGAGGAGCGCTCTTCTACAGCAATCCGCAAGCGGCCAGGGCGGCCCTGCGCGCCCACAGGTTCTCAAACCTCCAGAGGATGAACGACGCCGTATTTGAGCTTTCCTTGTCCTTGATCAAAGACGCCATGCCTAAATGGGGAGACATGACGGAGGAGGGATGGCAGAAGGTCCTCAACTTTTCCATCGGCGCGGGGATCCTGAAAGAGCCATCGAAGGCGCCTTCGGCGAAAGAAGGAATCCTCTGGACCAACAAGTACGTGGGCAAGGGACCCTGAGCGGCGGCCGCCGCGGAGTTCGAGCTCTAGCTCACACTCCCTCGAAAGCTCCTCGGGGGCCGAGCCATCAGGCCGCGGCCGGAGGGGACTGGCTCCGCGGAGCGGTGCCTGTCCCCGGCTCCCTCGGGAAGCGCGCTCTCCGCTGCGGCCGATGGGCCTCTACCATGGGTCGCGGCGTCTGTAATCGGACGTCCGCAGCCTCGCTCGCGCTCCCCTCAGTCGCGGAAAAAGACGTCCGCGGCCTTCCTTCTCGTCCCCCTCGGGCTTCGAGGAGCCGGGTCCGGCTAGGTGGGGGTAACTTCTCGTAGCGCGGAGCCGAATAGCTCCGCGGCAACTTCCGCCTCCGCCTCCGTAACGATCAGAGGCGGGCAAAAGCGGACCGTGCTCTGGCCGCAGCCAAGCAAGAGCAAGCCCTTTTCAAACGCCTTCCGGATCACTCGATTGCGCAGCTCAGGATCGGGCTCGCGCTCCCCGTCCGGTTTCGCCAGCTCCACCCCGATCATCAGCCCGAGCCCGCGCACATCGCTGATGACGGGGACACTCGCCTTCAGCCGCTCGAGCTTGTCCCTGAGAAAGCCGCCGACCCGGGCTGCATTCTCAACCAGCCCGTCCTCCAAAAGCGCGATCGTTGCCAGGGCCGCGGCGCAAGCCACGGGGTTTCCGCCGAAGGTCGATCCATGCGTGCCCGCAGTCCATGTGCTGAGGTCGCTGCGGGCGATCATCGCGCCGAGGGGAAGCCCGCTGGCAATGCCCTTGGCCACACAGAGAATATCCGGCTCCACCGCCCAGTGCTCGCACGCGAACATTTTTCCCGTGCGGCCGAACCCGGTCTGGATCTCGTCGGCGACGAGCAGGATCCCATGGCGAGCGCAGATGTCCTTCAGCATAACGAGATACTCCGGCGGGGGAACGACATATCCTCCCTCGCCCTGGATCGGCTCGACGAAGATCGCGGCAACCTCCTGCGGCGCCACCTTCTGGCGGAACAGGGTATGCTCGATGAATCTCACGCACTCGATGCCACAGCTTCCGTAGGTCAGGTGATACGGACATCGGTGGCAGTAGCCGTAGGGAAGATGATGGACGTCCGGAAGGAACGGACCGAAGTGGGCCCGATGCGAGGCGCGGCTTGCCGTGAGCGAGAGCGATCCCATGGTCCGCCCGTGGAAGGACCCCAAAAAGGCGATCACGTGCTGGCGTTTCGTCGCGTAGCGGGCGAGCTTGATGGCCGCTTCGATCGCTTCGGTGCCTGAGTTGGTGAGAAAGACCTTTTTCGCGGCCGCTCCGGGAGCCAATTGGCAGAGCTTCCCCACCAGCTCCGCCATGGGCTCGTAATAAAAATCACTCCCGCAGAAGTGAAGAAACTTCCGCGCTTGCTCCTCAATGGCCGCCACGACCTTCGGATGGGAATGGCCGGTGGACGCTACCGCGATCCCGGCAGTGAAATCGAGAAAGAGATTGCCATCGACATCTTCAATGACCATCCCATGGCCCTGCCGCACGACCAAGGGGTAGATCCTGCCGTAGGCTGGAGAGCTATACCGCTGGTCCCGCTCGATGACCGATTTGGCCCTGGGACCGGGAAGCTCGGTTTTGATGTGTGGAACCTTCATTGAAGAACTCGACTGACCGCCGACCGAAGACGGAAGACCGGTCGTCCGTCTGCGGTCCTCGGTCGTTTCATTCTACACTGTCGATCTGCGCCTTCTGGAGCTTCCCCGAGAAGTCGATGTAGATCGACTTCCATTCGGTAAAAATATCGTACACTGTCGTCCCGGCCTCGCGATGGCCGTTGCCAGTCTCTTTGACGCCGCCGAACGGTAGGTGAACCTCGGCTCCTATAGTCGGGCCATTGACATAGGTGATGCCCGCCTCGATGTCCCGCATCGCCCGGAAGGCCCGCGCCACATCCCGCGTATAAATGGAACTCGATAGGCCATAGGGCGTCGCGTTCAACGCCTCGACGGCTTCCTCGAAGCTCTTGATCTCGATGATCGACAGGACCGGACCGAAGATCTCTTCCTGGGCGATGCGCATCTTCGGACCCACCTGATCGAAGATCGTCGGCCGGTAGAAGTAGCCATGCACCCACTCTCCCTCCTCATAGATGGTCCCGCCGGCGACAAGCCTGGCGCCTTCGTCTTTGCCGATCTGGACATAGCCGTGCACTTTTTTACGCGCCGCCTCGTTGATCAGTGGTCCCATCTCCACGGTCTCGTCCATCCCGTCGCCGATCTTGATTTTCTCCGCCCGCGCAACCAGCATCTCGGTGAGTTCCTTCCGGATGTCCCGGTGTAGAATCAGCCGGCTCGTCGCCGTACAGCGCTGGCCGGTGGTGCCGAACGCGCCCCAAAGCACCCCTTCCAGAGCGAGACGTAAATCCGCATCTTCCATGACGATCTGGGCGTTCTTGCCGCCCATCTCGAGCGCGACGCGTTTCAGGCTCTGCCCGCATACCGCCGCGATCTCCCGCCCTACCGCAGTCGAGCCCGTAAACGAGACGAGCGTGACATCGGGATGGCGCACCAGGGAAGCCCCGGCTATCTCCCCGCTGCCATGAACCAAATTCGCCACGCCAGGCGGCGCCCCGGACTCCTCCAGAATCTCAAAGAGTTTGACGGCGCTGTGGGGAGTGTCTTCGGCGGGCTTCAAGACCACCGTGTTGCCGCAGAGAAGGGCGGGGAAAAGCTTCCACGTGGGGATCGCCACGGGGAAGTTCCAGGGCGTGATCAGAGCGCAAACGCCGAGCGGGAGGCGCACAGACATGGCAAACTTATCGGGCAACTCCGAGGGAGTCGTCTCGCCGAAAAGCCTGCGTCCCTCGCCGGCAGCATAAAAAGCGGTGTCGATTCCCTCCTGCACGTCGCCCCGCGTCTCTTTCAAGATCTTTCCCATCTCCCGGGTCATCGCGCGGGCGATCTCCTCTTTGCGCTTGCGGAGCAGGTCGCCGACCCGAAAGAGAATCTCGCCACGCTTTGGCGCCGGAAGCAAGCGCCATCCAGCGAACGCGTTCTTTGCGGCGCTCACCGCCGCGTCCACGTCCTCGGCGCCCGAGGCGGGGAATAGGCCGATCAGATCGCGGCGATTGGCGGGATTGCGGTTCTCGAAGGTCCGGCCCGACTTCGCCTCGATCCATCGGCCGCCGATATAATTCTTATATCGCTCAGCCATAAGCCTCGTCTCCTTGTACAAGGCTAAACCTATTCTAGTAAGCCCCGTCGGTAAAGACAATCGACCTCGCGTGGCGAGAGCTGGCTTGAGTGAGGCTGAATCGAGGTATATTCTTGCTTTCATGAATGATCGGGGACTTTCGGATCGCGCGATGGACCATCTTAGCAGTCAGTACCGGACTCTTCTTGAGGTGTCGGAGTCGATTGTCTCGCACCGAGAACTGACAGATTTGTTTCACGATCTGGCCCAACGGCTCCGTCATGTTCTTCAGTTTGATTATCTGAGTCTCCGTCTGCACGATCCGAAGCGGAATGTAATGCGCAGGCATATTTTGGAAAAATCGTCACCTGTGAAGGAATTGATAGCAAGTGAACTAGGCGTTGAGGAATCGCTGTCGGGGTGGGTATGGCAAAACCAGAAGCCAATCCTTATCGGCAATGTCGAGCTGGAAACTCGCTTTCCACGAGCGATGCAAATTTTACGTGAAAACGACATCAAGTCCTGCTGCTGTTTGCCGTTGACCACGGCGCATCGGCGCCTGGGGGCTGTTACCTTAGGAAGCGTCCACGGGCGAGCCTATGAGGAGGCAGATCCTGGATTTTTGGAGCAGGTCGCAAGACAGGTAGCTGTCGCGGTGGACAATGCGCTGAATTTTGAGCGCGCGCAATCCTACAGCGACAGGCTTCGAACCTTGCTCGAAATCAATAATGCGATTGTTTCCAATCTGGACTTAAAGAAGCTCTTCTCCGCCGTCACAGCCTCCCTTCGTCGAGTCGCACCCCACGAGTGTGTCAGCTTCGGGCTATATGATTCCGCGATCCGCAAGATCAAACTGTATAAGCCAGACTGCGTGGCAGGCAGCGGGCCGATTCAGGAGACACTGACTCTTTCCTTGGATGAAGGACCGGGAGGGAAGGCGATCCTCCTGCGAAAGGCCTCAGTCGTCACAGCGGACGAGCTCAAAGACTACCCTAAGATGGTTCCGCTACTCGTTGAGCAAGGAATCAAAAGCATCTGCAGCGTGCCGATGATTTCCCACGACCGGGTAGTTGGGGTGCTGAGCATGGCTAACCGCCGTGAAGAGGGCTTTGCGCCCGAAGATGTCGAGTTTCTCAATCAGGTCGCCAACCAAATCGCGATTGCCGTCGATAACGCGCTCGCGTTTCAGGAGATCGAAAATCTCAAGGACAAGCTCGTTGAAGAAAAGCTGTATCTCGAGGAGGAAATCAGGACCGAGCATAACTTTGAGGAGATCATCGGTCAAAGCCACGCCCTAAAGCACGTTTTGAAGCAGGTAGAGACCGTGGCGCCGACCGACTCCACGGTCCTGATCCTGGGAGAGACCGGGACGGGCAAAGAACTGATCGCCCGCGCCATCCACAACCTGAGCGGTCGCCGTGAGCGCGCCTTTGTCAAGATGAACTGCGCCGCCATCCCGACCGGCCTGCTCGAGAGCGAGCTGTTCGGTCACGAGAAGGGAGCCTTTACCGGCGCCATCGCGCAAAAGGTCGGGCGGTTCGAGCTCGCCGCCGGCGGCACGCTGTTTCTCGATGAGATCGGCGATATCCCGTTGGAGCTTCAGCCTAAGCTGCTGCGTGTTTTACAGGAACAAGAATTTGAGCGCCTGGGCAGCACGCGAACGATTCGTGTGGATATTCGCCAGGTAGCCGCCACGAACTCGGATCTGGTACGGATGGTCACAGAGAAACAATTTCGGAGCGACCTCTATTATCGGCTCAACGTTTTTCCCATCGTAATCCCTCCATTGCGCGAGCGCCGGGAAGATATTCCCCTCCTCCTGCGTTACTTTGTACAAAAATACGCGCGTCGGATGAAAAAGCGAGTGGATACCATCCCGGCCAGATCGATGCCGGCCTTGTCGGCATACCATTGGCCCGGCAACGTGCGCGAACTGGAAAACTTTATTGAACGCGCCGTCATTCTTTCGCCTGGCCCGGAACTCCGGGTTCCGTTGGCCGAGTTGAAGACGGCCGCATCGCCGTCCAACGGGGCGAACACCCTTGAAGACGCCGAGCGGGAACACATTCTCAAGATCCTCAAGGAGAGCAACTGGGTGGTAGGCGGCCCTTCAGGCGCGGCGGCGCGGCTCGGTATGAAACGCACCACCCTCCAAGCCCGGATAAAAAAGCTAGGAATCACTCGTCCCAGCTAAAGCCATTATTTTGGCACTTGCCAAAAAGTCGGCAGGCTTACCTCCGTCACCATCCCTGCTAGCCAGAGGCGGAGCACCCCGTAGCTTCCCTAATTTTCACTACTTATCAGTGTTTTCTCGACCTCGATGTGGTGTGGCACGTCGCTTGCGAATAGTCGAAAGTAAAAGAGAAGAAAGGAGGCGAAAAAAATGAAAACGATCAGAGCGCTTTTGGTGGTCCTGCTTCTGATGGGTGCCTTGGGACTGAGCCCTAGGCCGGTGTTGTCTGAAGACAACGAACCCGTCAGCGAATCCAACGTCGAAATACAGCTTAAGCTGTACCAGGGTGATTAACAACGTGCGACGTGCTTGTTAAGCGCCCTAGAGCAAAGGGGAGGGTTAATGCCCTCCCCTGGCGCTCAGGAAGTTGCGCTCCATAGAGAAGCGCCGCCGAGAAGGATCGGCTGACGGCGTCTCCCTAAGACGTTACCTTTTAGCTCATGCTGAAAATCACGACCCAAACTGACGCCAAAAGGACAATTCTGGAGCTGGAGGGAAAACTGGCAGGATCTTGGGTTCAAGAACTAGAAGGCTGTTGGCGCAAGGTCGCTGATTCCGGCCTGCCCGTTAGAGTCCTACTTTGCGCGGTAACGTTTATTGACGACAAAGGAAGGGATCTCTTGGCTGAAATGTATCAGCACGGAGCCGAGCTGGTGGCTGAAGGG
>JACPFH010000101.1 GCA_016183075.1 Deltaproteobacteria bacterium
GGCTCACCTCGCGCGGCCAAAGCAATAGTTTGGTGGGTTCTTTGGACCGTTTACGCTCGATGCTTTGGGCTTGCTCAGCAAACCCCCTCGCTCTTGGGCGACCGAGGGGAGCGCGAGTGAGGCTGCGGACGTAGAGAAGAAAAGGTTCGGTTAAAGCACTGCTCCATCGGCCGCAGCCGAGAGCGCGTTCCCCGAGGGAGCTATTGCATCGATCTTGAGAGACGCCTCCGGCCGTAAGCGCGCCTCCGAGCCGATGTGGGCTTACACGCGTATGGGCCTTTTTCAACGGTCTGTTTAGCGGGTCATCAGCCGCTCAGCCTTACCCGAGAAGTTGATGAAGACCGTTTTGAGCTCCGTGAAAAAATTAAGGCCCTCCTCGGCCATCTCGCGCTCGCCTACGCCTGTCGCCTTGGTGCCGCCAAAGGCCATCTCGCGCTCGCCTACGCCTGTCGCCTTGGTGCCGCCAAAGGGGAGCTGGGCTTCGCCGCCGACGGTCGGCTCGTTCACGTGCACCATGCCGGTCTCAACCTCTTCAACAAAATTCATCACCCAATCAAGGTTTTGCGTGAAGATCGAGGTCGTAAGCCCGTACTCGACCGAATTGGCGAACCGGAGAGCCTCTTCCAGGCTGTTCGCCATAGTCACGGCCAGAACAGGGCCGAAGATCTCTTCTCGGAAGATGCGCATAGCCGGCGAGACGTTGTCGAAGATCGTCGGCTCGACAAAATAGCCCTTGCTCAACTGTTCCGGCCTCTTGCCGCCGAGCACCAGGCGCGCGCCTTCCTGCTGACCCAGTTGGATATAATCCAAATCGGTCTTCCACTGTTTTTCATCGACCGCCGGCCCCATATCTACACTCTCGTCCAGACCAGGCCCGATTTTCATCTTGCGGGCGAGCTCAACGAGACGTTCGAGCAAGCCATCTTTAACCGAGGGCAGGGCGATCACGCGCGACGTCGCCGTGCAGCGTTGTCCGGTGGAGCCAAAGGCGCCGCCGTGGATGGCCACGGCCGCTTTTTCCAGGTCGGCGTCGGGCATCACGATAACCGCGTTCTTGCCGCCCATCTCGCAGGTTACTTTGGCGCCGCGCGCCGCGGCTTTGGTGTAGAGCGCGCCTCCCACCTCGTTGGAGCCGGTGAACGATACCGCGCGGATCGCCGGCGAGTGAACGATCGCCTCTCCGACAATAGAGCCGGAGCCCACCACCATATTGAAAACGCCCGGCGGCAGCCCCGCCTCTTCATAAATTTCAGTCATGAGCGTCGCTGTCGCCGGGGTCAACTCGGCCGGCTTGAAAATTACCGCGTTGCCCGCCACCAGCGCAGGGGCTGATTTCCAGACAGGAATAGCCCAGGGAAAATTCCATGGGGCGATGAGTCCCACAATGCCGAGCGGCCGGCGAATGGTGTAGGTGAAAGTATCACGCGCCTCGGACGGGAGAGTTTTGCCGTGCATGCGGAATCCCTCGCCGGCGTAAAATTCCAGCAGCGAAATGCCTTTGAGCACTTCGCCTTTTGCCTCTTTGAAAATCTTGCCTTCTTCGCGGGTCAAAGTGCGGGCAATCTCATCCGCGCGCTGCCGGGCGATATCCGCTGCGCGCCAGATCACGCGGCCCCGCTCGGGACCGGGAGTTTTTCTCCAGTCCCGAAACGCGGCCTGTGCGCCCTCGATGGCGCGCTGAACATCCTCAGGCGTTGCACTGGGAAACTCCGCCAGCACATCGTCCGGATCTGCGGGGTTGACGTTGCGCACCAGCCGGTTGGAGCGCGGGTGAATCCATTGACCGTTGATGTAGGAGCCTGTGTGCATGGTTTACCTCCAATTGAGTGATTCTTCGACGGCCTCGATGATCTCCCCCATCGGCAGGATCGTGTCGCTGGGGCTTTCCTTGAGGGATAACATCTCGTTCGAGCTTGCGGCTCCAACGCCTACCTTCCCATCATTTCCCGAAGCATCTTCCGCGTGAAGCCGGGGGGTGGCTGGAACTCCGCCGCCGGGACTGTCCGGGTTTCCATCTTGACGACCTCGATCGTAGCGCCACTGCCGCCCCGGTCCACAGTCCGGACCGGATAGCCCTCGCTCACCAGCTTCCAAGACGGGTCGCCTCCGGGGAGCCCCTGTCTACTACGGGAAGAGCTGCAGCCGGCCAACTTGGCCATCTCGGCTGCGAACCGCTCAAGCTTTTTCTGGTCCAGCTCCCGCCAGGCTGTAACGCCCGTCGCGATCCAGAGTTCGGAAGTCAGCTTCCCGTCCGCCAGAACGTCGTAGCGGACCGCTGAGTATCCGGCGATCGTGGCTTGCTGGCCGCTCTTCCTTAGCTCGACCCGGGGCTCACGGCACTCTTGGGTTGCGGGGCCGGACTGTCCCATCTGAGGAGAGCGCATCATCTGCTCGATCATCTGCCGCTGCTCCGGCGGAACGTCCTTTAGTGCCTCCTGCATCTCTTTCATCGCCCCTGTCATCGCACCGCGTATCGTTTGAGCGTACTCTTGGATCATTGCGGTGAAGAAGTTCCGTCGCTCATAATCCACTTGAGTGATGGTCTCGTTGTTGAGGTTCAGGGTGAAGGCGCTTATCGGTTTCCCACCCTTCCCGAACATGAGGGTTTTCATCTGATTGGCCTGCAGAACCACCTGCTGCCTGCCGCTCTCGCCGCCCGCCTTCACCACCTCATCAATGATCCAACCCGCAGACGCGTGGTCGGTCCAGGTGAAGAGACTCGCCAGCATGCTCCATGCTAGCAGAACCATAGTGAAGATCATGCGTGCGAGTAGACTCATACGTCGTCTCATCGTTGTTTTCCTCCAATTTCCTTCGCCATAGGATTTTTCTTCTTTCGTGATTCGGTTGAAACTTATCCTAGACAAATAGTGCCGTCAACGGGCATTGAGTGTTTCAAAAGCTCTAAATCTAGATTGCGTGTGGTTTTGTTCCCAGATAAATTGCTGTGGAATTCATTGGGATCATCAACCCGAGCGATTATGCCAACCTGAGCTCGACTTGAGAATAAGGCTGGACAACTACCACCCGATTGGCGTAAGAGA
>JACPFH010000102.1 GCA_016183075.1 Deltaproteobacteria bacterium
GGGTACCTGGGCGGCCAGGGCCAAGGCCTGAGCGGCGTGGCCGGCATAGCGCTGCTCAAGGCTGATCACGGTCATCCCGAAGCCGCCGGCCGCCGCCGGGTGGGCATAAACACCCTGGATGCCCGGGACGCCGAGTTTTTCCAGATCATCCCATATTCGCGCCGAACGGATGACGGAGAAAAAGCCGCTCTGCTCGTTGGACGGGTAATCGGCCATTAAGGCATTGGTCAGGATGGGTCCGGAGCGGTAGTGCACGGCCGTTACGTCGACGAGCGGGCAGCCAGCCTCCGGTCTCCCGTAATAGCCGGGGAACTCGCCGAAGGGCCCTTCTTTTTTCACCGAGTTGTGCCGGATGATCCCTTCGATTACGAATTCGGCGCTGGCCGGAAGCAAGAGATCTGTAGTCGTGCCCCGCACCACCGGAATCGGCTGGCCCTTTATGCCGCCGGCAAACTCATACTCGGAGACGTTTTTAGGAAAGGTCTGCGAACCGACCACCATGAACAGCGGGTCAATCCCCCACGCGGCGGCTACCTGAATGGGCTGGTTTCGCTGCCACGCCCGCGTGATGTGCAGGCGCGCGTCCTTACCGGGTGACAGGTAGAGGCCAACCTGTTTTTTACCTTGCAGCATCATGCGGTAGGTGCCCACGTTGAGGTAACCGGTATCAGGGTCTCGGGTAATAACGACATCGGCCGTGCCGGCGTAGCGGCCCCCGTCCAGCGGCCAGTGCTTGGGAATCGGCAGCTCGTTCAAGCTGACATCGTCGCCGGTCTTGCTGTTCTCGTAGAACAGCGCTTCGCTGCGCGGCACCTCTCGGGGGGGGGTTCGCTGCTTGAGTTTTTCCTTCACGCGACGGATGAGCTCAAGGGTAGGCGTGTCGGGCGATTCCTACAGAGTCACCGCGATGCGCCGGAAGCTGGGGCCGAGAATGTTCCAAAGCAGTTTCGCGCCGATCGGGCTTTTCTCGTATCCTTTGGCGCGCTCGAAGAGGATGGCGGGCGAAGGAATCTGTTTGGCAACCAGGTAGGTGATCGCGCTCATTTCCTCGTTACAATCCACCGCGTGCTTCACACGGACGAGCTCGCCCATGCTCTCCACGCGATCGATCCAGTCACGCAGATCTTTGATAGGCTCCGCCCGGGCCGCGCTCGGTGATTCCGCCTCCAGGGAGCGCTTCTCTGTTTTCGCCATGAAATGACCTCCTAAAAGATTCCTCGCCAAACTACCTTCTCTTGTTGTGCTTCATCAACGATGCGAAATAGGCGAAGGCGTGATAAGCCCGCGCCGCCGTAGTCTTCGTCATGACCTCGATGTCTTTCGGCGGCATCGTGACTGGCGTGCCGACGGAGCTGGCGATCCATTGCATGTAGGCCGCCCGCTCCAGGTAAATGGCATTGACGGCGGCCTGCTCCACACCCTCGCCGACGGTCACGATCCCGTGGCCTTGCAGGAGCAAGGCCATCCGGTCGCCCAGGGCCTGGCTGACCTCAATACCATCCTGGACCGTGTAAATCAATCGAGGGCTGGGAAAGATCGGGGTTGCGGGCGCGAAGGGGGCCGCCTGGTTATAGATCGGCAGGATCGGCCGCCCGCCAACGGAGAAGGCGGTGGCAAGGGGCTGGTGGGTATGGACGACGGAGTCTACGTCGGGCCGCGCCCCGTAGATGGCGGCATGAATCATGGTTTCGCGAGGCGGGATTTTCATCTTGATCTCCTGCTTTAGGTCTCCCACTTTGGCCCAATTCTCCTCGCATATCTTCTTGTACTCGTCGATGTCGACCTCGATGATGTCCTTCCGGTTAACGTAACCGAGGGGCGCGAGGACCGGTTTGATGAGGAACCTGCGCGTCCCCGGGATGCGGGCGCTCAGATGGCCGTGGTAATCCGCCAAGCCCTGGTGGGATAGAATCCGATTACCCAAGGCGACTTTCTCCTTTAGCTGCTCAATCTCTTGCTTTCGATTTCTCACAGTGTTCCCCTTTCTTGATTTTTTGAAATAGTAAATACTTGGGCGGGATCACTCTACGTCGATCCCTCGTAGCGGGGCTCTTTTCCGGCGGCGGGAGCGAGCGGGGGGCGATGCCAGCGGACATTCATCCAGTTCCACTGGTCGGGGTAAGCGCTCACGGTTTTTTCCAGCCATGCGACGATGCGGAGGGTATTCTCTCTGACATCGGCCTTGATTGCGCCCGATGTGGCGAGCTCAATCTCCGGCTCGATGATGAGCATCAGACCGCCGTCCGGTTTACGGATGAGGTACATCGGAACAAGGGCCGCTCCGGTGCGCAGCGCCAGGGTCGCGGGGCCGCGCCGGGCTGCGACCGTGCGGCCGAAGAACGGCACGAACAGACCGCTTCCCGATCGGTACTCGTCGGCGATGACGACGGTAATCTCGTTTCGCCTGAGTGCTTGGACGAGATGGTGAAATGCCAGCCGGCGCGGGCGGGCGTGGATCGTGCGCTGCCCCACGCGCAGGCGCCAGCGATCCATGAGGCGGCCGAAGTAACCGTCGGCGGGCTGATTTACAAGCACGGAGGTAACGTAACCCTCGGCGGAAAGCCGGGTTCCGACCAGGAAGAAATTTCCCAGGTGGGCGCTCAGCGCGATGGCCCCTTTACCCTTCGCCAGGGCCGCTTCCAGGTGCGCGCGTCCGACTACAGGGATCTCGGTGCGGATCTTTTCGTGCCCGGTCTCAAGGGCAAAGCCGATCTCAACGAAGTCCCGAAAAAAGTTCCTGAGCGAGCTGCGGACCGTGGCGTCGATCTGGCGTGCATCGAGCTGGTCCCCGAGCGCAAGCGTTACGTTCCGAGTCGAGCGAGTGCGGAAGCGGCGGAAAAGGTAAAAACCGAGGTCTGCTGCGGCCTGGGCAAGGAAAAGAAAGAAGCGCCGAGGAAAAATTCTGATTGAAAGGAGTCCGAGGCTAAGGCCAAACCCCGCGGCGACCTGGACAAGGCTTTTGAGCAACGAGCGCATGGAAGAAGAGAGTTCTTTGCGGTCGGCGTAAACGGCATATTCTTATATTTTTATGGGATTTCGGTCAACCAAGGTGCGGTTCTGTGGGTTCCCGCCCAGGATGCCCGGGGGCTCAAGGCTATTGATTTGAAACCCGAATAAAAACAAAGCGTTACAAATATCAGCGGAGGCTTCCTTGAAGACTGGCTCGGATTTTTCTATTTTCTTGGTGCGAGATAAAACCGGTTTACGTGGTTCAGGGAAGAGACTATGCGGATGATACTGCCTCCTTTAAGAGAGCGCCGGACAGCGGATCGTCATCTTGCCTCTTTTTTCCGCGATTACAGACCGGGGGATTTTAAGCGAGCCATCTCCCCACTCTGCCGTTACTACCACTTGAAGATGCCCAAGGTTGAGTGGTTTGAGTATATAGACTGGGGGAGAACGGCCGGTACGACTTATGAGAATGGCCAGATCCATTTGGTCCACCCGGAAAACTGGAAGCGGGGGAGGAAATACAATTCCGAGCGAAGCTGGATCAAAACCGTCTATCACGAGTTGGGCCACTATATCTTCTGGGCGGATGCTGAGAGCAAGGCGGATAAATTTGCTACCCGCATGGTGAGGGGGCTCAATAACCACCCCAGATAATTGAGACAGAGATAGAGATAGAGAGGGGTTGGGGGCGGTCTCTGTCTCACATCTCTGTCTGCTTTTCCATGGATTATAAGGACACGCTGAACCTGCCAAAGACGCGCTTTCCCATGCGCGCCAATTTGCCGCAAAATGAGCCCGCTCGGGTGGATCTAGATAAATTCTCTGCGGTGGGATACTAATTGAAAGGTGTAAGGGAACTAGATTCTCTCCTCAGGCGAGGGTCTTTCTGTTATGCGGTTTAACAAAGTAGCCACTGAGGTCGATTTCCCAGCACTCGAACGATCGATTCTCAGTTTCTGGCGGCGCGCAAGCGCCTTTGAGCGCCTACGTGAAAAGAATCGTGGCAAGCCAAAGTGGTCTTTCCTCGACGGCCCCATCACGGCCAACAACCCCATGGGGGTTCACCATGCCTGGGGCCGCACATACAAGGACGTTTACAATCGATATTTCGCTATGACCGGGCACGAGTTGCGCTATCAAAACGGCTTCGACTGCCAAGGACTCTGGGTAGAAGTGGAGGTGGAGAAAGAGCTTGGTCTGCAGTCGAAGCAGGACATCGAGAAAAGAGCGGGTGAACGAATTCGCCCGCGTCCAGACAGACCAGTCGATTCGCCTCGGGTACTGGATGGATTGGGATCGCGATGAGGACTGGCTGAAGCCACCCGATGAACGTCGCAGCTACTACACGATGTCCGAAGAGAACAACTATACGATCTGGCGCTTCTTGAAAAAGTGTTATGAACGGGGCTTGATTTATCGCGCCTATGACTCGATGCCTTGGTGCCCGCGCTGCGCCGTGGGGATCAGTCAGATGGAAATGCACGAAGGCTATCAACGAGTCGCCCACCAGGCTGTATTTGTGCGGTTCCCCCTCCGTGATCGGCCAAGCGAGAACCTTCTTATTTGGACCACGACGCCTTGGACGCTCACCAGCAATGTTGCCGCCGCGGTCCATCCCGGTCTCACCTATTTGAGGGTTCGGCATCGAGGCGAAGTGTACTATCTGGGCAAGGGCGCCTTTACGGCCGGGCGGCTCGAGGAGGAATTCCGCAGAAAAGAATGGGTCGCTGGTGTCCCCAAACTTAAATCGATCGAGCAGATCTTCAAGGAAAAGGGGGGCTACGAGATCCTGGCCGAACTGCCGGGAGCCGAGATGCTGGGGTGGTCGTACGATGGGCCTTTTGATGAGTTCGAGGCACAGGGTCATCCTGGAGGCTATCCCGCGGACGTCACAATCAAGCAGCGGCGGGGACAACCCCAGCCGGCGCGTGAGATCCACCGGGTCATCGCTTGGGATGCAGTCAGCGAAGCAGAAGGTACTGGTATCGTCCACATCGCGCCGGGATGTGGGAAGGAAGATTTCGCTCTCGGTAAAGAAGAATATCTTGTCCCGATCGCCCCGCTCGATGAGGCCGGAGTCTTTTTACGTGGCTTCGGAGAGCTTGAAGGCCAGTCAGCCCTTGATCCTTCTGCGACCGACTGGATTCTAGCGGATATCGAGCAGAAAGGACTGCTCGTCGCAGTTGAGCGCTATCCGCATAACTATCCCCACTGCTGGCGCTGCAAGACGGAGCTTCTCTTCAGGCTTGTCGAGGAGTGGTTCATCGACATGCGCTGGCGCGACGCAATCATGAAGATTTCTCATGACGTCCGCTGGATACCTGAATTTGGGTTGCAGCGCGAGTTGGACTGGCTGAAGAACATGGGCGACTGGATGATCTCAAAGAAGCGTTACTGGGGACTTGCATTGCCCATTTGGGTATGCGAGAGCTGCGGCCACTTCGAGGTCATTGGAAGTCGTGAAGAACTTAAGAAACGCGCTGTGGCCGGGTGGAACGAGTTCGAGGGGCACTCCCCACACAGGCCCTGGGTAGATCTCGTAAAAATCCGCTGTACCCAGTGCGACGGCAGAGCAAGTCGGATTCCCGACGTCGGCAACCCCTGGCTGGACGCCGGGATCGTGCCCTACTCGACCATGGCCTACAACCGGGACCGGGAATACTGGAAGGAGTGGTTTCCCGCCGACTTCGTCACCGAGTGCTTTCCCGGCCAGTTCCGCAACTGGTTTTACGCGCTCCTGGCTATGAGCGCGATGATGGAGGGGCAGGCTCCCTTTAAGGTGCTGCTGGGCCACGCGCTAGTGCGCGATGAAAAAGGCGAGGAGATGCACAAGTCCAAGGGCAACGCGATTCCTTTCGAGGAAGCGGCGGAAAAAATGGGCGCCGATGTGATGCGCTGGATGTTTTGCCGACACAATCCCGCCAACAACATCAATTTTGGCTACGGCCCAGCCGACGAGTTGAGAAACCATTTCATTTTCAAGTTTTGGAACACCTACGCATTCTTCTGCAACTATGCTCGGCTGGACGGCTTTGATCCGGAGGTCCCGATGATTCTGGTCCACGAAAGGCCAGACATCGACCGCTGGATTCTTTCAGACCTGCAGCTATTGATCCAGACCGCCCGGAACGGATTCGAAGGCTATAACGTGATGGCCTTCTGTCTTGCAACGGAAGATTTCGTTGCGGAAAAGCTCAGCAACTGGTATGTGCGTCGCAACCGCCGCCGCTTCTGGAAGAGCGAGAAAAGCAGGGACAAATTGGCAGCCTACCAGAC
>JACPFH010000789.1 GCA_016183075.1 Deltaproteobacteria bacterium
CTGCGCAAGACTCGCTTCCGGGAGCGGGTTAGGCCTTCCCGGACCGGCTTGATTACCGGCAAGGTTTCACTGAAAGGTTTCCGAGCTGCTTTCTACATCTCTTCCTCCTTTCCCAAGTTTCCTTGGCGCGATCCCCTTTTCTCCAGGCAGAACTGGACATTTGCTCCGCCTTGGGATAATGGAGTTTAAACCGGCAGGGTTAAGCAAGGGTCAAAGCTGATCGCTCGCTATCCTGGATCTCCGTCCGGGGAAGCGTCAGGCTTATCCCACAGACCCAAACGTTGACGGATTTTTTTAACACCCGAAGGGAGGGATTCCCGATGAGCGGGAAACTGTGGAGTCGTGCGGAGTTTTTGCGAACGACGCTGGGAGCACTTGGGGGGCTGGCCGTGCTCCGGGCGGCGGACGGTGCAGAAGGACCCGTCGTGCGGATCGCGGCGTCGCGGGGGGTCGTCTCGGCACCCATTTGGAACGTGGCCAACCACGCCAGCCGTTACGGGTTCAGCACTCAGATGTCAGTCCTCTTCACCTACGCCGACCAGCAGAGGGCGGCGCAGAACAAGCAGACGGAGCTGGCCACCACCGGCATTAATAACCCTGCCATCCTCGCCGACCAGGGGATCACCAACCTCCGCTTCGTCGCCGGACAGCAGTTCGCCGGCCAGAACCTGATCCTGCGCAAGGGCGTCACGGCCAATGCGTGGCGGGACCTGGAGGGAAAGACCATCGGCGTCGTGCCCGGCACCTACGTACGCGCGCTCTTCCTTATCGCGGCGCAGGAGGGTGGCGCCGATCTGAACAAGATCAAGTTGGTCAACGTGTCGGTGGGGGCCACGGCCTTGGAAGCGCTGCGCAAGGGTGATGTGGACGGGTTCGTGCTGTTCGCCCCTATGACGGATCAGGTGGTGCTGGAAGGGATCGGTCACTATCCCCCAAAGCTCGACGTCGGGGCTTCCTCACTCGGCCCCGCTAATGGCGGGATCCTCGCCAATACAGACTTCCTCGCTGACAAGAAGCTGGCCGTCAATTTCATGAAGGCCTACGTGGACAGCCTGCACGAGATGCAGAATGAGGCGGCCTTCGTCAAGGTCGCCACGCAACTGGCGGGAATCCAGCCAGCCGTGGCCCAGGAAGCGTTCCGGAACCTCTACTTCAGCGAGATGATCGACGTGCGCGCCATCACCGAGGCGGCGAAGTTGGGCCCTCGCTTCGGTTACACGAAATCGGACGTCTCGGCCAAGGTGGCCGGCCTCATCGACTTCGGGCCACTGATGGCCGCTACGGGAAAGACGCAACAGCAACTCGCAGGCACGCCTCCGGGAGCGCTGAAGCTCGTGCGCCGCTGAGCGAGCATGGCGGCAGACTTCTCCTCGGCCTCGGCGGAAGTCGAGCGGCCGACAGCGCCGGAGCGCGTGGCCCGGCTCGTCAGGCGGCTCATCGTCCCGGGCGCGGTCCTCGCCGTCTGGCAAGTTGTGGTCGCGGCGGGCTGGGTGCCCCCGGCGTCGCTGCCCTCGCCGGCGGCCGTGGTGGAAGCCTGGTGGGTCTGGGTCGCCGGACCGGTGACGCCCCTGGCCTGGTATTCCGGCACTTGGTGGCTGTATCTTCTGATGAGCCTGCGCCGGGTGGCGGCCGGATTCGCTATCGCGGCGGCGGCCGGAGTTGGGCTCGGCGTGCTCATCGGCTGGTACGCCGCGATGGAGGATCTGTTCGACGGCGTCATCAACTTTCTCCGCGCCGTGCCCATGACCGCATGGGTTCCGTTCGCGGTGTTCTTCTTCGGCATTCACGAATCGGCCGCCGTCTTTTTGATCGGGTTCGGATCTTTCTTTCCCATCGTGGTGAACACCGCTGCGGGCGCCCGCCAGACTCCCCGTATCCTGATCCGCGCCGCGCGCATGCTGGGGACGCGCCCCAGAAAGCTCCTGGTGCGGGTGGTGCTACCCACCGCCTTACCCGCCATTTTCACGGGGCTTAGGGTGGGCTTGGGGTTGGCCTGGGTCCTGGTGATCGTGGCGGAAATGCTCGCAGTCCAGGGAGGCCTCGGATACGCGTTGTGGTCCGCCTACCAGTTCAGTCGCTTGGACCTCATCCTAGCCGCCATCACGAGCGTGGGGGTGCTCGGCCTCGCCTCCGACCGGCTGGTGTCGGCCACTGCTGGTCGCGTGCTCCGCTGGCAGCGCGGCCTCACGGGGCTCTGATGGCGCGGGACACGTTGATCACCTGCCGGTGCCTGTGCAAGAGCTACCACGACATCCAACACGGAGAACGGGTGGTCGCGTTGGACAATCTCACGCTCGAGATCCCGCGCGGGGAGTTCGTCACGGTAATCGGGCCCAGCGGCTGCGGCAAGACGACGCTGCTCAACATCGTGGCGGGGTTCGAGCGGCCCGACTCGGGGGAGGTCCTGGTCGAGAACCAGCCCATTCAAGAGCCAGGAGCCGACCGGGGCGTCGTGTTCCAGGAATACGCGCTCTTTCCCTGGCTAACGCTGAGGCAGAACGTGGAGTACGGGCCACGGGAGCGGGGTGTGCCACCGGCTGAGGCCCGCGAGATCGTGGAGCGCACCCTTCGGCTGGTAAGCCTTCAAGGGGCCGAGAACCGCTACCCCCACGAGCTCTCTGGCGGCATGCGCCAGCGCGCAGCGCTGGCCCGCGTCCTCGTGAACGACCCGAAGATCCTCCTGATGGACGAACCCTTCGCCGCGGTGGACGCGCAGACGCGCGCCGCGCTGCAACGCGAGGTCGCCCGGCTGTGGGCGGAGACGGGGAAGACAGTCCTTTTCATCACCCACAGCGTGGAGGAGGCCGTACTCCTGGGCGACCGCGTGGTCACCATGACGACGCGGCCCGGACGGATAAAAGCCGACGTGGCGGTGTCGCTCTCGCGCCCTCGTGATCCCACATCCCCGACGTTTAACGATTACCGGCGAGCTATCGAGCAGCTCCTGACGGACGCTGGCACCGCGGCATCGACGGAGAAGCCGGGATAATTGATCACAAGCGATCCGCCATTCGCGATTTTAAATCCAGCGGCAGCCTACTCTCTCATACTGATGTGCAGTTTTGAGTGCTGACTTTCCGCCAAAGGACAGATCAGCTCCAGCCTGGGGCTGGTCCCCCCCGGGAGGATCAAGCTGAAACTAAAAAGTCAAAATTCAAAACTAAGAACTGAAATCGTAGGCGCTGGAGGGGTTAACGATTAATTTTGTGGGGTTGCCTTCCAGCGTCTAGCCTGGAGAACATAAAACACCTGAAGCCGCTTGACTGCCCTTTAAGGTCGGTGGGATAAGGGGTGCCAGTGGATACTATTCCCCAGCCTAACTTGACAGTAACGAAGGGAGGCGTTTTGTGGCGTTTAAGATTAACCACCTTCACATTAAAACCTCCGACCCACAAAAAACAGTAAAGTGGTTTGTGGATAACCTCGGCGCCAAGATTGTCGGCGAAAATCTGAGCGCGGAGACCGTCGGCTTCCGGGTCGACCTCCAGGGGCTACGCTTAAATGTGACCGGCTTTGTCAAAGGGCAAAAACTGGAACAGCACTATGGAATGGAGCACCTAGCCTTGGACACGGACGACTTCACCGGCACCGTCGAGAAAATCAAAGCGAGCGGTGCGCGTATCCTAGAGCAGCGCCAGCTACCCGATGGCCGGAACGTCTGCTTCTTTGAGGGTCCGGAAGGAGTTCGCCTTGAGGTGATGGAGATCAAGACGTAACCGAAACCGACTCGTTCGAAAGCAGAAAGAACACAAAAAGGGCCCGGACTGGTTAGATCCACTGGCCTTTCAATTTTACATTCGGCGGCGTTCTACTCTCCCATACGGCGACCGTGCAGTACCATCGGCGCTGGAAGGCTTAACGACCGAGTTCGGGAGGGAAAATCGCCGAAAACAAGCGTTAGGGCAGCTCCACTACCGGAACACGGATAATAGGGGCCTTGGACCATTTTCTTGGACTCTCTAGGATCTTTGCAATACGTTTTCCAACTTCTGACCGGACGATCTTTGCGCCGCAACGCGGACACACGCCAGCAGGGACACCATCAATAACAACTAGCTTCCCACGAATCCAAAAATCCTGTTTGACCTTCTTACTGACAAGCTTGGTATTGCAAATTTCACACTCACCATAATTGTATTTCATAGATTCTTACCCCAATCAGTCCGCATAGGTTGTAATCAAGAGCAGCTTTCCTGTGCCTTTGAACCGACAAATCACAGCGACCTCTCTGCCATCAGTCGCTGTGCCCACAACTTCATACCTGGTTCCGCGAGGGTCTCTCTTGTATCTTCGACGGACTCTGCTATTTGCAATTGCCATCTCAACGTCAGCAAAGTCCAAGTTATCCTCAGCCATTTCCTCAAAGAAGTGCGGGATTGTAAATTCATAGTCGCCGTCCCTAATCTTCTTTCGAATCCGCTCAATGACCGTCAAGCAACCCTCTCAACACCGCAACGGCAACTCCTTACCACCCTGCCGAATCGCCAGAAATTTTACCACTAAGCAATACACATTAAAAACAAAAAGGCCCGGGATCGTTAGACCCACGGGCCTCTCATTTCTAAATCCGGCGGCGTCCTACTCTCCCACACGGCGACCGTGCAGTACCATCGGCGCTGGAGGGCTTAACGACCGAGTTCGGGATGGGATCGGGTGTGGCACCTCCGCTATCGCCACCGGAAACCTGTCGGCCGCCATAAACCCCCACCTGCTTCGTTACGCTCGCGCCACTCGCTCCGACGTACTTTCTCAAGTACGCCTCCGCTCGTGTCACTTCGTAGCCCCTGCATCTGGGGCATTTCTGGCTGGCCTCAAAATCTCTCACAACTGAATACGGGATGCTGCCTCTGCGCAAGGTCGCAATAGTAAATATGGTCAAGCCGCACGGCCAATTAGTACCGGTAAGCTTCAGCCATTACTGGCCTTCCACATCCGGCCTATCAACCTCGTAGTCTACGAGGGGCCTTTAGGGGTCTTGCGACCCGGGATACCTTATCTTGGGGCGGGCTTCCCGCTTATATGCTTTCAGCGGTTATCCCGTCCGCACATGGCTACCCGGCGCTGCGGCTGGCGCCACAACCGGAACACTAGCGGTGCGTCCTTCCCGGTCCTCTCGTACTAGGGAAAGCTTCCCTCAAGTATCCTGCGCCCACGGCGGATAGGGACCGAACTGTCTCACGAC
>JACPFH010000790.1 GCA_016183075.1 Deltaproteobacteria bacterium
ACAATGACGACAACAAAATCCATAAATTACGCAAGGCTAGACGAGAGAGAAGGCCGAACGGGGCCTGTGGCGTGAGGGAAACCCGCTTCGCTCAAATCGGGTTGCGCGGCTGGATCGCACGGAAAAAGCCAACCCCCGCTTGGGGATTGTCCTGGGCCGCTGTCATCCATTGTTGGATACCTCTCTATCACAGCCCGGGTGCTTCGGCAACAAACCGGATCCCTGGCGATTGCGCCATATAACCTAGGGAAACAAACACCGGCCGCGATCTCTAAGGTGCCTAATCGAAACCGGTTGCACCCCCTGCTTCGTGACACCCGGAGGGCGACCTTATTCCTTCCCTAATATCGTGATATTGCGACGGAAGATATGGGAAATCCTAATACTCTGAGAATTCTTAAAACAAAGGTATAGAGGAATCTGACTCCGGAAGCTACACGAAACGAAAAGCCGCGCCGCAAAAAACGGTCAGGACGACAAAGACCGTAGACTACCCAGAGTAGTCCCGCGAGCCGGGATGGCCGGCCGGCCCAATATTCGGTCGTAGCACGCTTGACTCAGATCCTTTCGGCCCTGAGAGTCGTTTCGATAGCGAGAAGTATCGATTCGAGGGTGGATTCTAACCGACACCTCAACGTTTCTCAGCCCAAGCAGGCGCCAAAAATGGCCGAGAAATTCCATATCGGCGTACCAGTAAACCCGATCGCGATTGGCGCCGGTCACGGGCTCTCGGTCGATAGCCGTATAGGTCAATGTTACCGGGATAACCGCTGCGCGCGTGCGCAGAGGCGCAGCGAACGGCGCCGACTGAAAGGGGAGCACTGCTTCACCGTTCGTCGAAGTCCCCTCGGGAAAGAGCAGAACATGTACCCCCTGCCTGAGTTTTGCAGCGATCTCTTCGACCACCGCGGGGGTCTTGTCCTTTTTTTGCCGGTCGATGAAGATCGTGCCGCAAAGAGCGGTCCACTGACCGACGACGGGCCATCCGCGCACCTCTTTTTTGGACACAAAAATCACCGGGAAAAGACTGCCCAGGACAATCCCGTCGACGTAGCTCACGTGGTTGGCGGTTACCAGCGCGCCTTCGTCGCCCAGGGCGCCAACCTCTCCCTCTAGGCTCACACGGATACGTAACAGGACTCTTAACAGACGAGCAAACCGCTGCATGAGCCGGCTGACGCGCCGCCAGCGGCCGGGCAGCCGAAACACGGAAGCAACGGCATGGGCTAGGGCCACAGCGGCGAAAAAAAACACCCAGAGCCCCAGGAGCGCGCCGACCTTAACGAGCCGCACGACTCACCCGATATTCGGCGAGCCCGTAACGCTGCAGGTACTCGCGCTCCATCCGCGAGATATCCAAGAGCAAAAAAAAGTCCGTCGTCCCGAATGCGCGGTCCAGCGCCGGCGGGCCGCACGCCAGGGCTCCGAGCCGGAGATATCCTTTCATCAAGCTCGGCAGGCGCATAAATAGGTCGGAGTCTTTGTTGATCATGACTTCGCCCGCCCGATCCGCGAACGCGTACTCGGGCCTGGGCTGGACTCGGAGCTCCGCAGGCGCATAATAACGCGCCCGTAAAAAGGCGGAAAACTCGCTCACTTCCTGCGGGTCCGTCGTGTACAGGCTGGCACAACCGAATAGATACTGGACCCGATGGCTTTTCACGTAGCTGGCAATGGCCTGCCACATGAAGGGGATCAGGGTCTTGTCCCGATATTCCCGATGCGCGCACGAGCGACCCAGTTCGAGCAACTCGCCGTCCAGCCGCTTGATATTCTGGAGGTCGAATTCCCGCTCCGCGTAAAAGCCGAAACGACGCATAGCTTCCGCTCCCAACAGGAGCCTGTAAGTCCCCACGACCCGACGCGTGCTGCGGTCGCGCACGATCAGATGATCGCACAGGGGATCAAATTCATCCGCGTCCAAACCAGGACCATAGGAAGACTCCAGCCCTTTTTTCATCTCCAGATTGAAGACTTCAAATCGCAACCTCTGAGCTTCCTGGACTTCGCTTCGCTCGCGGGTGATCTTGACTTCAAACTCGCTCATGCCGTAGCGGGAAAACCTAACTTTCGGTGGACTGTAACTTTTTTACCGGCGGGCGGCAACCCCATTTGGAACTTGACAGCCGGCTCTTCTCTAATAAGTCTGCCGTTGTATAATTGCGGCGACGGTGCGTAGAAGAGGAACGGCCCATGCCGCCTTTCGCTCACAAGAAACCACTTGCTCTCTTCATTTTCCTCGCCGGGCTTGTCGGCTTGGCCTACTTTGTGCGCGGGCATATTCGGATCGATCTGCTCGTGGACCGTATTCGCACTCTCGGCCCGTGGGGGCCGGTCGCTTACATCTTGCTGTACCTCATCGCCCCTGCGCTCTTTATCCCGGGCTCGCCCATCACGATCGCGGGGGGCGCGCTGTTTGGGCCCGTATGGGGAACCCTCTACACGTCCGTGGGAGCGACCGGGGGCGCCTCATTCGCGTTTTTCATCGCTCGCTATCTGGGCGCTGACTGGGTAGAGGGCAGGACCACGGGCACCCTGAGGCGGCTCAAAGAAGGGGTGGAAGAAGAAGGCTGGCGATTTGTCGCCTTCACCCGGCTGGTGCCGATCTTCCCCTTCAACCTGATCAATTACGCTTTCGGGCTTACGCGCGTAAAGTTTTCCCATTACGCGGTAGCGTCTTTTTTCTGTATGCTCCCCGCGACCGCGGCCTTCAGCTTGATCGGTTACGCGGGGCGAGAGGCCGCAGCGGGGAGCGAAGGTCTGATCGTCAAGATCGGCGCCGCGCTCGGTTTGCTCATTTTCGTTTCCCTGATTCCGCGATTCCTCAAGGCCCGGCGGGAACGGGGTTCAAGGATCCCAAGATGAAAATCTCGGTGATTGTCCCGGTCCTAAACGAAGAGAAGACGATTGCCGCAACCCTCGATCGGCTGCGCCCGCTTAAGCCCGAAGAAATCATCGTGGTTGACGGCGGCAGCACGGACCGCACCCCGGACATCCTCAATGGCGCGGACATCAAGGTCATCGCCTCGCCCAGCGGGCGAGCGGAACAAATGAACCGGGGCGCCGCGGCGGCCACGGGAGATCTCTTGCTTTTTCTTCATGCCGACACCGCGCTTCCCCCCACCGCGATGAGTGACATTCGCTCCGCGATGCAAGATCACCGTTGTGTCGGCGGGCGATTCGACATCGAGCTGGACGGCCGGCGCTGGATGTTCCGGCTGATCGGAAGCCTGATCAGTCTGCGCTCCCGCCTGACCCGTGTCGCCACCGGCGACCAGGGAATCTTCGTCCGCCGAAAGGTGTTCGAGACCCTGGGCGGATTTCCGCGGATCCCGCTGATGGAGGATATCGCCTTTTCCCTCATGCTGAAGCGCTATGGGCAGGTGGCTTGCCTCAGAAGCCGCGTGATCACATCGTCAAGGCGGTGGGAAAAAGAAGGCGTGTGGCGAACGATCCTCAGAATGTGGATCCTCAGGCTGCTTTTCCGGGCCGGGATCCCGCCGCTGGGACTGAAGCGGTATTACAACGATGCGCGCTAACGCTCTCGTGGTAATGGCGAAGGCTCCGCTGGCGGGCCGGGTCAAGACAAGGCTTGTTCCGCTCCTCACCCCCGAAGAGGCCGCGGAACTCTATCGCGCGCTTTTCTTAGATCTCCTCGAAGCCCTCAAGGGCTTTCAAGAAGCGGATCTGTTCGTCGCCTTTGCGCCGGATGAGTCGGCTCCGTGGTTCCATGACACGGTACCCTACAATGGACTGTCCATCTCCCTCATAGGACCCTGAGATTCTTAGAGGAGTTGGACACAAAGTCGTTAAACGGATGATTCATGATGTTCTTCTTAGTCGCAATTGCGTAGATTCGGCCAGGAGGGATCCCTATGGAACTCGGGATGATTGGACTGGGGCGGATGGGT
>JACPFH010000782.1 GCA_016183075.1 Deltaproteobacteria bacterium
GCAAGTCCGCTCTTGGCTCTTCTGTAGTTCTCCTTAGTTCTCCTTATTTCTCCTTCGATCCTCCGTGCCCTGCGAGCTATCTTTCTCTCCACCCCACCCTTGCCCTCATCCTTAAACAGGCTGAACTGACCTGTGAGTCCTTCTCCAACACATTTTCAGCTCTTTTGTTGTCTTACGGCCTGATTTGTAGTACAAAGTTGTAGTACACGAAGAGGAGTGAAATATGCCGTTGAGCGTGCGATTGGACCCGGGGACAGAAAGACTGGTGGAGAGACTTGCGAGGCAGAGGAATCAAACGAAATCTGAAGTCATCCGGGACGCTCTGGGGATCCTCGCGCAGCAGGAGAAGGACGCCGCGAAGAAGAAGCGGCCTTACGATTTGATTGCGCATTTGATCGGCTGCGTGGACAGCGGAGGCACCAATCTCTCGGAAAAGACCGGAGAGAAGTTCGCAAAGCTTTTGCGGGAGAAGGCAGATGCCCGCCGTTCTCGTTGACGCTGGGCCCCTCGTTGCGTTGGTGGATAGAAGTGATCCGCATCATGAGGCGTGTCGCGATACTCTGAAGTCGCTCGCTGATCCCCTCGTAACGGTGTGGCCGGCATTTACGGAAGCGATGTACCTGTTGCGTATTTCATGGAAAGCGCAGGATGCTCTCTGGGAAATGGTGGAGACGAAAGCCATGCAAATTTTGCCCCTGGACCACAAGGACGTGGCTCGCATGAAGGAGCTGATGCGAAAGTATCGGGACCTACCTATGGATTTGGCGGATGCCGCGCCAGTCCGCGCAGCCTAACGAGACAGATTACGCCGCATTTTTACCCTTGACCGTCGGGACTTCGAAGTCTACCGGCCGGCCCGCATCGGGCGGTTTACCATTCTTCCGTAGCGATTATTTGTAACCCTGCCAACGGAAAACGGGGAGAGGCTGAACTCACCGAGCGACCTCGCTCAGCCTGTGGCCCCTTAACGTCCGACATAGATAAATCGCCGATACTTCACCTCAGGACAGGAAAAGGCTTGCGCCCCCTTTTCCTTCCCCAGCTTGAATGTTTCCGCTTCCCGGTCGCGCGAGTTGCATCAAATACGCTGGTCGACCCTCAAAGGCCCTCTCCTCTTGCCTGCTCACATTGCGGGACCCCACACCCCGGTTGCTATGGGACCTGCGACGCGGCTTTTGCTTATACGTGACGGTTGCAAAGTTTTAAAAAATGGTCGGCTGCTTCATTGTCCACTCTCGAACCTCGTGAAGCGGCCGGGTGAGGTAAATTCTCGCGTCGTTCCAGTGCATGAAGCCTGACTCGTACAAGAAGTCTCTCACGGCTTCAGCGCTCGGCGCTTCGACGACCACCATCGCTCTGTGTTCGAGGTCCAAGTGATACCCTGCGATGACCTCGACGCCATATTTTTGCCTTAACCCCGGCAACTGGCTCCACGTTTTGTTCGAAGCTTCCCTGACGGTTTTGTTCGAGAGCGGGGAAGCTTCAGGCGGATGCCACAGCATAACGATGTACTGCATCACCGTAATCTCCTTCCTGCTTTATGCGCCCGGACGCTATTACCCTCCCCCTAGATTGTCAAGGCAAGTGATCGACAGGACAAAGGGCTGGTGGTTGAATCACCGAGGCCTTGCCGACATTGACTTTATAGAGAGTCCGGTTAGACTTGTTATTAGG
Organism: Deltaproteobacteria bacterium; assembly: GCA_016183075.1. Taxonomy (GTDB): domain Bacteria; phylum Desulfobacterota; class Binatia; order UBA9968; family UBA9968; genus 2-12-FULL-57-22. Next base: position 1,675 of record JACPFH010000782.1, read on the forward strand.
TACCTTCCTTGCAATGTTTTCTGGCCTGTTGTTCTTCCTTGTTCTCTCTCTGTTTTCTATCCCCCTCTTTTCGGGTTGCATCGCCATAAAGGTCGGCGGCGAAATTCAGGCCGGCCGCAACGCGCTTTTGCGCGGAGAGCCGGAAGGAGCCTTGGCGCACTTCCGCCGGGCGGCAGAGCTGAATCCTGACTATATCCTCGACTTTGCGCCACTCCCCCAGGGAGTGTGGACCTATGTAGGTCGGAGCTTGTATGCCATGGACAAGCTTCCCGAAGCCCAGGAGGCTTTGGAACGCGCTCGGTCGCGCTATGACCACGACGATCTGGCGAGGCTATACCTGGGGCTGGTATTGATGCGCGCAGGCGACCGGCGCCGCGGACTTAACGAAATTTCGGCCGGGCTGAGAGGGCTCCTGAACTGGCTCGAATATATGGACCAGTATCACCTGGATGGCCGCTATTGGGACCCCGGCCGGAGACTCCGGTTAGAGATTGAAAACCAGCTCGGAATGATCGAGGGCAAAGATATCCCGTCGCAGGAACTGATAGACCGCGCGGAATGGCTTGGAGCGGAATTAGAGAACGAGATCGATGTGGCGCGGAGAGAAATGATGCGGGACCTGCACAAAAAACGCGACCGAAGCCGTCTGTTACAGGATTAGAGCGGCATCGAAGAAAAATTACCTACCGCCACCGGCCTTCTGCCCGGATTTCATGATCCGAACGGCTTCCTCAGTCGATAATTCGAATCCGTGCCAGGTTTGACAGAGCTACTTATAGAGAATGTCCTTCAATTTCCCTACCAGACCAGGGCTCAGCTTGAAGAGGCGAGAAACCATCTCCTCCAGCTCCTCGCCGCTCACCGGGTCGAGACCTAATTTCGCCTTTTCCGCCTCCGCGCGGAAAGTCGGGTCTTTAAGGGTCGCCTGGAAGGCTCTGCGCAGGACCCCCACCCGCTCTTTTGGTGTGCCGGGAGGGAGAACAAATGGCCGGGCGTACTTGCTGCCGTCGTCGATACCCACTTCGATCAACTGGCGAGCCTCCTCCGTCTTGGCGAGACCCAGAGCGGTTGGGACCCTAGGAAGGTCCGGGAATTCTTTGGAGACGGCCTTCAGTACAGGGACTACATTCCCCGCGTCCAGAGCTTTACGCCAAGTAGACTTTATGGAGTCCCACGACCAGCAACTCCCGGCTAGCTCCCCGCTGTCAGCGGCTAGACGAATGTCGGCAGTTCCTTTGTAACCCGTGACGAGCTGGATGGGAAGTCCCAGGGCCGGCCTTAGAATTCTGATCAAGTTATCAGGCGCGTAAGCGCCAGGGGCAGTCCCACCCAGTTTCACCGGAGTCTTCGAAACCATCCACCTCTCCACACTTGTGATCCCGCTAGCTTTGGTCAGGGCACAGACGACGTCCTCTCTGACCGCAGCACCCACAAACTCAAACCTCCGCGCGTCAAACTCAATTCCCGCCTGGCCCAGCACCTGACCTAAGAAAAAACCACCGATGAAGTGACCCATAGTCAGTCCATCAGGCTTTGCAACTTTGTAAACGTGATTAGCCGCCACGAGGCTTCCGGCTCCGGTCATATTCTCCACGATGATTGTGGGACCACCGGGAATATGCTTCGGAATATGTCGGCCGATGATCCTGGCATAGGTATCGAAGCCACCCCCGGGCGAAAAGCCCACGACGATGCGAACCGTTTTGTCCTTGTAAAAGGGCTCTTGCGCAGAAAGGGATGTAGCGAAACCGACAGCAACCGCAAGCATCCCCAGCGCCGTCAATCCCTTCGTCGCTTTAACCATTAGACCTTTTGACCTTTCCATCTCCTACGCTCCTTTGCGTGCCAGCTAAACTTGTCCTATGCTCCCGAAGGAGCAAGCGCATAATATCCCCAAAGTTTTTGATTTCCAAGCGAAAAAGACGGACGTGGATCAAGGACGCCTTAAGTCTGTGACTCCGTGCCAGCCTTGACAGACGGGAAAGTTACAATGCTATTCCGCACACGATAGTGTCGCCACCAAAATTTACACACAAACCGGTACATCACCCCAAACGGCCTGATAATTGACGCATATTTCGTTTTGCTATATCTTACCGCCGCTCGGGGAGGAGGAATTCTATGAAGCTTTGGTCCTCGCTGTTGACGATTTGTTTGGGGCTTCTCTTGAGTGTCCCGGCTTCCGCCCAGGACTTTTACAGCGGTAAAACTATTCGCACCATCGTTGGTTTTCCGCCCGGAGGCGGGTTCGATGTCTACGCGCGGACCATCGCCCGCCACATGGGCAAGCACATTCTCGGCAACCCAACAACCATCGTGGAGAATCTGCCAGGAGCGGGGAGCCTTATCGCAGCAAACCACCTGTTCAGGAGAGTCAAACCCGACGGTCTGACGATGGGGCACTTCATCGGCGGGTTGGTTATGGGCCAGGTGTTGGGGAGAGCGGGCATCGAGTTTGACGCTCCTAGGTTTGAGTACGTGGGTGTGCCGACGAAAGACACATCTGTCTGCGCCGTGACAAAGAGAGGCGGCATCACAAGTATGGAAAAATGGCTGGGCTCAAAGACCCCGGTTAAGCTCGGAGGAACAGTACCTGGCTCAACGACCGATGACCACCCGAAAATTCTAGCCGTTGCGCTCGGCCTTCCGGTTCATGTTGTTTCAGGCTACAAGGGGACGAATGATATTCGCCTCGCCGCCGAGGGAGGCGAGGTTGATGGAGGTTGTTGGGGGTGGCAGTCAATGA
>JACPFH010000107.1 GCA_016183075.1 Deltaproteobacteria bacterium
ATCCGGTGGAATTCCGCATGCGCTATGCGCTGGATGAGGGGGAGCCTTTTGCCACGGGGACACCGGTCCGGTCTTTTGGCCTGAGGGCCTGTATCCAAGAAGCGGCCAACGCCATCGGGTGGTCCGAGCAGAGGCCCAAAACGGTTGGTGGAAAGCCGCGGGGAAAGGGCATCGCAGCGGGGGTCAAGGCGGTGCTCACGCCTTCGATCTCCGGGGCAATCGTCATCATGAGCGCCGATGGAAGCGTCAATGTTCTGAGCAGCACCGTGGAAATGGGCCAGGGCTCCGAAACCGCGATGGCACAGATTGCAGCCGAAGAGCTGGGCGTCGGCTTCGATAAGATACATATCGTCCAGCCGGATACAGACGTCACACCCTACGATACGATAACAGCAGGGAGCCGCTCCACGTACCACATGGGAAACGCCGTACGGGCGGCCGCCGCCAAGGTCAAGAGAGAACTCTTTGCCGCCGTGGCATCCAGGCTTGAAGTGAGCCCGGAAGATCTTGTAGCGCGCGATGGGCGCGTCTTTGTGCGCGGTTCCGAGGAGCGCGGCATGACCGTTCCGGAAGCTTTCTTGGCTAAATTCGGAAGCCTCGGCACAACCATCACGGGCGATGCCGTTTTCCAGACAAGTGCTATCCCAATGGACCCTGAAACCGGGTTGTCGGAAAAATGTACCGAATACTGGTTTCCTTCGGCGAGCGCCGCTGAGGTAGAGGTGGATCCGGAAACCGGAAAAGTACACGTCCTCAGGCTTTACAGTGTGGGTGATACCGGGACCGCAATCAATCCCAAGCACTGCGAGCAGCAGCTCATCGGTGGAGCTATCGCACACCTGGGGCAGACGCTGTTTGAGTTTCTCAGTCTCGAAAACGGCCAAATTCTGAATCCGTTCTCGTTGAGGTGCCCCACGAGAGCGGCCCGTTCGGAGCCAAGGGTGTCGGAGAGACCGGAGGGCTTACAGTCTCGGCCGCTATTGCCAATGCTGTCCAGGACGCGGTAGGAGTGAGAATCAAGGAGCTGCCGATCGCGCCGGAAAAAATCCTTCGCGCCCTTCATTTTCACACCCCTCGTTGATATATAATGAGCCGATCTGAGAGGGCAAATTGAGCCCGACAAAGACTCTAGCCACGTACGCGGCGAATCTCTCCTACGGCGAGATTCCGCCGTCCGTTACGGAGCGCATGATCGATTGCGTGCTGGATAGCCTGGGAGCTGCGATTTACGGAGTCTCGCTTCCGTGGAGCCGGACGCTCATCGGTTATGCGCGCCGCTACGGCGCTGGCGGAAATAGCTCCATTTTTGGGCCGAGCGAGAAAAAGGTCCAAGCCCCCTTCGCCGCTCTGGCCAACGGCGGGCTCATCCATTCCTTCGAGCTGGACAACGTGCGCCAGCCCGGCGCCGGGGTTCATGCCGGGGCAACGCTGGTTCCTGCCGGGTTCGCCGCGGCCGAAGAGCTGGGAGCAACGGGCGACAAGCTTCTTAGCGCGCTCGTTGCGGGCTGCGAGGTAATGTTTCGCATCGGCCACGCGTGCCGGGAGACCTCGGAGAAGCTCGGCTTCCACGCTCCGGGCCTGACCGGACCCCTCGGAGCCGCAGCGACGGCCGGACATCTCTTCGGCCTCAATCCCGATCAGATGGTTCATGCTTTCGGCATTGCTGCCTCGCTGGCTTCGGGGATCCTGGCCTTTGCGAAGTCCGCGACCGGCGGCATGGTAAAGAGGCTTCACCTGGGACGGGCTGCCGAGGGAGGCGTCTTGGCGGCGACGCTGGCGCGCGATGGCTTTACCGGACCCGAGGGTATCCTGGAGGGAGATTTCGGCTTCCTTCATGTCTTCAGCCGCGAGCCGGACCTAGCCCGGCTGACGCACGCTCTGGGCGAAGAGTATGAGGTCATGAAGATCTGCATGAAGCGCTTCCCGTGCCACATAACCGCTCAGGCGCCAATCCAGGCCGTGCAGGAACTCAGAGCGAAAGACCCTTTCCCCGCCGAAGAAGTCGCGGAGATCACGATCGCGGGGGCCGAGAAGATGATCACCCATCATAACATCGGTTTTGCGGGGGAGAGCTTCGCCGACCCCGCGATTCTCTCCCTTTGCCGAAAAGTCAGACTGGTCGTGGATGAAGCTTCCCGCAAGCTCGAAGGCTATCTCGGGGCGCGAGTAACCATTCGCCTCCACAACGGTCAAGAGCTAACCCGCGAAGTGAAGTCGTTCAAGGGCTCCCCCGCCGACCCGTTAAGCCGAGCGGAGGTCGCAGAGAAATTTTTCACTTTGACGGCAGCAATGGGCCGGGAGGCCGCAGAAAAGCTTTTTCAGCGCGTCGAAAGACTGGCCGAGGAAAAAAACGTCGGATCGCTACTAACCTGACGATGAAAGAACGACGAGAAAGCGCCTGACTCAGCTTTCAACTTAAGGTATACGCTTCGCCTCGGTTCCTGCGGTGTGATGGAAGGTTTTTATCATGCCTTCCCTGCCTCACCTCGCGCTCGAAGGAATCAACCTCAACATGGCCCCTTCGCTCCCCGGCGTTGACGCCGAGGGTTATAATGTGTAACTTTATGTGTAGAGATTAGAGCTTAGGAGGTAATGTGCCAACGAATCTTGCCATCGACGATAAACTCTTGGAAAGGGCGCTTCGGGTTGGGAAGCATCGGACAAAGCGGGAAACCGTTAACGAAGCCCTCAAAGAATACATCCAGCGCCGCAAGCGTGTTCAGGCTCTACGGGCATTCGGGACCATCGAGTTCGATCCGAACTACGACTATAAGAAGCTCCGAGCAAAACGGTGATCCTTCTCGATACCAGCATACTTTCGCTGGCCTATCGCCGTCGTCATCGGACCGAGCCCGCACCCCATGCGGTTGAGATCTTGCGACAACTGATCCTGGATGACGCTCCCTTATCTATTCCCGGCATCGTGTTTCAGGAGGTCCTCTCCGGTGTTCGGACTGAGGCTCAGTTTGAACGCTTGCTGAGAGCGCTTGAGACTTTTCCCATTATAACTGCGGAGCCCAAGCATCATATCCTAGCGGCACGAAATGCCAATGCCTGTCGCCGTAAAGGAGTGGCTACCTCAACCGTTGATTGTCTCATAGCTGCGCTTGCCACCTGCAGCGGAGCCTCCCTTTTCACGTTGGATGAGGACTTCGTCAGAATGGCCCCTATATGCGGCCTGAAGCTATTCAGGAAATCCTAAAGGGGATGTCTTGCCCCGCTTAAAACCTTCGGACGCTCCCTGAAGAGGTCGCGACCTGTATTACCCCCGACTGGGCCAGCCTCGAACGTTTGTCCCCCCTACGGCGCAACCCAAGTAGACGTCCGGTGTCGTTACTTTTCAGGGCGATGCTTGATGTCAGCTTGACATGCTGAGGCCTTGGTCGGTTTAGGGGCGAGTGTGGTATATGGAAACGGGGAAACGGAACGGGAAACGCAAACGGGTCAAGTCTGCTCTTGGCTCTTTGACAGTTGTTTCTCGATTGTGCGTACCTTGCGAGCTACCCTTCTTCCCCCCTACTCTCACCTTCATCCTTAAACGCGGACGCTGAATCCACCGATGAGGTCTTCTCTGATCCCAGCACCCTATCGATCTCGCTATGCCCGTGGCCTCCGAGGTCCGACATAGATAAACCGCCGATAATTCACCTCAGGACGGCAAAAGGCGCGCGTCCCATTTTTCCCGTTGACACGCCGGACCAGCAAAAGGCATAGATGCTCCTTGGGGAACTGCTGTGACGAATGGAGGGAATATGAGGTTTCGGCCCCCGATCCTGACAGCCCTTTGCATCTCATTTCTTTTTACCTTTCTTTATCTTCTGCCCGCCGAGGCAGCCTCAGCCACGCAGAAAGTGGTTGTTAGCTTCGCCGGTTTAAATGAGCGACTCGGGGTTCTTTTTGTCGCGAAGGAGCCGGGCATTTTCCACAGGCATGGACTGGACGTTCAACTTGTCCATATGCGCAGTGGCCCGGTCGGGATTTCCGCCCTCACTACAGGTGACTCTCAGCTCCATTTCGGCTCGGCAACCGGTGCTTCCCTCGGAGCGATGGCGGCTGGTCTGGACCTCGTGTTTATCGCCGGGCTAATCAAGAAACTGGATGGCTATTTTGTAGTGGTTCCCCAGATCAAAAGTCCGTCCGATCTCAAGGGGAAGAACATCGGCGTGGTCAGTATAGGGGGTGCGGTTTGGATGTTTACCATGCTGGCCTTTGAGCACTGGGGGCTCAATCCCGAGCGCGACAACATTAACTTCCGGGTGTTACCTAACGATTCTGTTGTAGCCCAGGCCATCACCACCGGGACTATCGACGGTGCCAACGTGGCCTATACTTACGGCACTAACCTGGAGCGCCAGGGATATCGCGTCCTGGCCGATCTCGCCAAGCTAGACATTTCGTTTCAAGGTACGGGAGTTCTGGCGCGGCGGAGCTTTGTGCAACGCTCGCCTGAGATCGCGGAGAGGGCCTTGAGGGCCATAGTGGAGACCATTGCCTTTATCCAGAATCCAGCCCATAAAGCCGCCGTGATGCAGAGCTTGGCCCGGTGGCTGCGCCTGCCAAAGGTTGGGGATGCGGAGGGCGGATATGAGATGATGAAAGGAACCTATGACCGGCGGATCTACCCGAATGTAGATGGGCTGCGCAATGTGATCCGGCTCCTGGGAAAAACCAACGAGAGTATCCGGCGCCTCAGAGCCGAGGATATTGTTGACGATCGGATAGTAGGCAAACTAGAACGCGAGGGACTTTTTTAGCCAAACAAAACAATGTCAGCCCTCAAATAGACCGCGGCGGCCCGAAAGGAGCCGGTGGTGGTATACCTGTGGCCGTTGACCAAAAACTGGCGTCGTAGAACCGTTCAATGGGATCATAGGGGGGATCATAAAGCCCCATTTCAATCCGAAGCTGCACCACGCGATTGATGCTACTCGGATCGATCGCCGCTCTCGGGATTACGCAAGCCAGCTTTTCCTCAGCCTGCTCTCGGTTCAGTTTCCCGGAATCCTGCACAAGCCGCAGGGTTTCTTCTCGATTGTCCGGCTCCAGCACCCAGTCCGTCGCCGTCACGAAGGCGCGCACGAACCGCAGGATTTTTTCCCTGTTTTGCTCCACCCAGGATCTACGGGTCCAACACGCAGTGAACGGATAATTGGGAATATGATCAGCAGCACGGGCGAGAAGACTGAAACCTTCCGTCATTGCCTGTGTGTCGTAGGGCGGAGAGAGCATAGTGACCTCGTATTCTGTCTCGTTAACGCCGCAGTCCCGTAGGATCTTGCGCCGATGCAAATCATAGTTGGAGTCGCCAGGGTCGCCTGCGATCAGTTTCCCCCTTAGGTCTCGCGGCGAGTTGATGTTCTTAGCTCCGAAGAGCTTTACCTGAAGACCTTTTTCAGCCATGAAGACGAGCACGAAATCGTGTCCATCGCGAGTGGCTCTGGCGATCATCGTATCAGGACTTGTAAGGCTTAGATCCCAGCGCCCTTCGGCCATCCCGCGGTTATGGTCAGGAGCAAAGGTAGCGACCTCGAACTCAACCTCCAGCCCCTGGTCTTTAAATAGATTTTT
>JACPFH010000783.1 GCA_016183075.1 Deltaproteobacteria bacterium
AGAGTCGTCGCAGAAGGCGGCGTTTCCCCTCGCCCGAAGAAAATTCTTTTTCAATCCAACGGGATCGCCGACGAAGATCTGGCCGTGGCCCGCTACGCGCTGAACCAGGCTCGCCGAAAAAAGACCAGGGCGCAAAGGGTTACGGCAATCTAGGACGCAACCAATATCACCACGACCTTACCACCAGTCGAAGAAGGTCTTGCGCGGCTGTGTTTCCTGACGATTCGGATCCGCCGACGGATGGTTCTCCCGCATCGCCTTATCGACTTCGTAGCGCAACAGATCCCAGATCTTCTCCAGACAACGAACGAAGTCCGGGTCGGACATGCTTTTCAAAGTGCGCGGCCGCCGAACGTCGACCGCGATGACGTTCTTGATCACTCCGGGAGCCGCGCTCATCACGGCGATCCGGTCGCAGAGCATCACGGCCTCCTCGATATTATGGGTGACCAGAAGGACGGTCTTCTTATCCCTCTCCCAGATCCGCAGCAGCTCTTCGCGCAACAGGAGCCGGGTTTGCGCGTCGAGATTGGCAAACGGCTCATCCATCAGAATGACTTCCGGATCGTTCGCCAGAGCGCGGGCGAGCGCGACTTTCTGCTTCATGCCGCCGGAAAGCTCGTCGGGATGAGCGGAGCCAAAGTCGAGGAGCCGCACCATCTCGAGAAAAAATTGCGTGATCCGGTGGTACACCGGCTTTGGATCGCCGCGAAACTCCGGCCCCAGGGGTACGTTGCGATCGACAGTGCGCCACGGCATCAACGCGGCGTCCTGAAAGACCATTGAGACCATGGCCCGGGTTCGCTTTTCGCCGACGAATTCTACCGATCCATGGGTCGGCGTCTGAAGGCCGGCAACGATGTTTAGCAGCGTCGTCTTGCCGCAACCGGTGGGACCGATGACGCCAAAGAATTCCCGGTCGCGGACTTCGAGGCTCACCCCGCCCAACGCCCGGATCTTCCACTTCCCGGTCACGTACTCTTTGGTCAACCCATGAATGACTACGCGCATATCCTCGCTTCGCCCGGATATCAAACTTTCGTGGTCAGCATTGCTCCGAAAGCTCCTCGGGGGCCGAGTTATCAGGCCGCGGCCGATGGGTTTGTGCCATGAGTCGTACCGCTTGTAATCGGACGTCCGCGGCCTTCCTCCTCGTCCCCCTCGGGCTTTCATCAGCGATGGCGAAGTGTAACTTCATGAAGTACTCCGTGGACGGTCGCCGGTCTGCAGTCGATCACTGTTCACGCTTTATCCTACCAGCCGCCGGCAGACGTCCTAGCGCCTAAGACCTGACCCGGAAAAGCGCCGGTGTGGGCCCCATTTTCGACCAGCACGGTCCCGTTCACGATGGACATTTCGATTCCTTGAGCCTTCTGAACCAGGCGTTTTTCACCGCCGGGCAGGTCGTGTGCGATCTCGGGCTCACAATCGCCCACCCTGTCGGGATCGAATAAAGTCAGATCCGCCGCCATACCGGGGCGAATGAGCCCGCGGTCGCGCAGGCCGAAAATGGAAGCGACCATAAAGGTAAGCTTGCGAATCCCTTCCTCCAGGCGCATCGCCTTTCGCTCCCTGATCCAGTACCCGAGAAAGCGAGTTGCGTAGCCGTAGCCGGCGTCGTAGATGAGATGAGCGCCGGCATCCGACTGGCCCACGAGGGTGGCCGGGCTTCGGAGGATTTCGGCGACCGCGCTCTCGTCGCCGTTGGCGTTCGAGGTTTGAAAGAGGGTTTCCAGGTTCTCTTCGAGGGAAAGGTCGAGAAAAGCGTCGATGATGTCCTTGTTTTTCAGTTCGGCAATCTCGGCGACACTCTTTCTTTCCAGGTGCCGGTTCTCCGCAGTCGCAGCTTTGATCAGGTACACGAGATCCCAGCGCCTGGAAAACCGGGAGGGGCGCGGATCTCCCACAGCTTCAAATCGGAGTCTCTCTCTCACGGCACGATCGCCGAAAAGCCGGGTTCGCTCTTCCACGGGCTTGAACATGGCTTCCTTCCAGGTCGGCAGGTCATCGAACACCTGGGCATTTTTCAGGTTGAATCGATTATTGAAAAGCCGGGCATTACAGAGTGGGTACGAGGGCACGCCCGTAGCGAGCGTGGATTCCGCCATGTCGAGGAGCTTGCGCCACAGGCCGGGTTGATCCCAGCGCTGGGAAATCGTCTGCCAGATGACCGGACGCCCCGATTGCTGAGCCAAACGGCCGAAAAAGTCCAAAGCCTCTTCGACCGGCTGCGCTATGCCCAGGCTCCCGCGCGAGATCTGGATCGAACCTGAATTGAACTCTCCCAAAACTTTGGCAAGCCCGAGAATCTCCTCATCCGTCGCCAGGCGGCTCGCGATCGGCTTACCGTCCGCGCGCATGTGCACGGGATTCTGGTTCGTGGAAAATCCGACGGCGCCCGACCGCAGGCTGTCGGCAAGGACAGCCTTCATCCGCTCGATCTCCTCCGAAGTTGCCGCCCGCTCCGACGCCGCCTCGCCCATAACGAATTGGCGGAGCGCGCAGTGACCGACGAGTCCCGCCACGTTAACGCCGAGCCTTTGCCCGAGCCGTCCGAGATATTCGGGGAACGTCG
>JACPFH010000108.1:0-2675 GCA_016183075.1 Deltaproteobacteria bacterium
TCCAGACCGATGGCTCCTGCGCCTACTTGGTGTTAAAGAAGACGGGCGTCAATTCGATTCTCGGTGTGCCTCTCATCGCCCGTGAAGGGATCGTGGGCACGCTTACCGTGGCGAGTTTGCAGAGAGGGCGGTTCGGAGAGCAGGAGATCGAGCTGCTAGCGGCTTTGGGTCGCGTGGTGGGAGTCGCAATCGAGAACACCCGTTTGTTACGGGCGCTCGAAAGCACCGTCGACGACCTGACACGGTTGACGCTGCGCCTGGAAGAATCCGACAGCGTAAAGCACCGCCTATTGAGCGTAATTTCGCACGAAATGCGGACACCCATCAGCATCATTTTGGGAAACATCGAGCTGCTCATGGAAGGCGCTTTCGGGGGAGTCAACGAGCAGCAGATCGATAGCCTTCTCACCCTGAGAAGGAGCGGGACGGGTCTTCTCTTCCACATCGAGAATGCTCTCGATGTCTCACAACTCGAAACGGGTGCGGCGAGCGTTCATCCGGACCTTTTCATCATCGATCAAGTCCGGGATCTTTTGATGGAGTTCCTCGGCGACGAGGTCAAGCGCAAGCATCTGACGCTCTGTTGGGAGATCGATCCCGCGCTGCCAACCCTGTTTACGGACCAAGGAAAGCTCTCGAAGGTTTTCCGCAACCTGATCGACAACGCCATCAAGTTCACCGAGGAAGGCAGCGTGACGGTGAGAATCAAGTACGTAGCGGAAAGCCAATTGGTCAAGTGCGAGGTCGAGGATACGGGGATCGGAATCCCCGAGTCCCAATTTGAGGTCATCTTTGATCCTTTCCACCAGATCGACAGTTCCCACACGCGGCTTTACGGGGGCATGGGCCTGGGATTGCGCTATGTGAAGAAGGCGCTGGAGCTGCTCGGCGGGGGAATCGAGGTGGAAAGCACGGTCGGCAATGGTTCTCGGTTCCGGTTTTGGTTCGCCGCTAACTACGCGAAACAAGAGTAGATGGAACAACGGGCCGTACAATACGCCGAGGTCGCCAAGCTGTTTGGCTTTGTCCTCACTCGGAAAAACATCCCGCCTCGCAGCAGGCGGTGGTGACCTTTTACGACAAGCTTGAGGAGATCCTGGGGACCGAGCCAACCCTGACCCTGGGCTTCGTCGGGGGAAGCCTGCTGGCGAACGAAGTCTCCATTGACGGCAAGCGGACCGGAGTTGCCGAGCTGCTCAGAGAATCCCATCGCCTGCGTCTGGAAAGCCTGATCTTTGAGAAAGGCGTCACTGAAGCTGAAATTAGCTCCTTCTTCAAAATCCTGGCCACTCCTCCAAGAGTTCTCGAGGGCGTAGGGGGACTGGCCAAGGTGTTTGAGGGAGAGAACCTCCAACACGTTCGCTTGGGAACGGCCCGATACCGGATGGTGAAAGACGAGGAAGAAATTGTCGACAAATCCATGATCGGCGGCGCGGACGGAGAGACAGCCCAGCCCGGCGCGGAGTCAACGCGCAAGATCGAGCGGATCGGCGATCTGGTCGAGCATTGTCACGCGACCGGAAAACACGACGTCGAGATTGATTTCGAGCGGCTAACCTATGAGATAGAGAAGAAACCGGAAGCGATCGCCGAGGCGGTTGTCGCGCAAGCCAAGGATTTGGCGGCCCTGCGACAGGCCGTGGACGGGCTGCGGTCGTTCCTGGCCGATCGCCTCGTTCCGCATCAGGTCCAAGAAGGAAGGGATTTTTCGCACCCCGTCGCTCGCCTCGCCCGCGGGCTGCGCAAGGCGATGGAGGCACCCGAAGCGCCTGCCGAATTTCGGGCCGCGGCCGCGGAACTGGCTGAAATCCTGGAGCAATGCGGGGATCTGATCAAGTTGGAGCTTATAGTCAAGGCGTTTGAGCAAAGCGGCGGCGATCTCAGCTCGCTGATCAAAGCCGCAGAGAAGGTGCTCCGCAGCCGGGAGGTGCGGGAACGAATCAAAGAGCCGCTGCGAGAACGACTGGGGCAACTCGGGCTGGGCGAGCAGGAGAAAGAGCAGGTTCTCGCCGCCCTCGAGGAGTCCCGCGTGCCCAGAAAGGCCCGCAGGGTCGAGGTTACTCCCGAGGAATACGAGGAACTGACTCGTCTCAAACAGGATTTCGAGCACGAGCTTGCGCAGCGGGTTCAAGAAGCGACAGCCACCCTCGAGCGCGACAAACAAAAGCTGCAGAACGAAAAGGAGCGGATCGATTCTGTGATCCGTAACCTCGCTGCGGGGTTAGTGGTCGTTGGCGTGGACGGGAAGATTCAGGTCATGAACCCGGCGGCCGAGAAGCTTTTGGGGCTTAACCAAGCCGAAGGCAAGGGCGTGCCGATCTCTCAGGTGTTAAAGGACGAGCACTTGTTGGCGTTGGCCAAAGGGCCGCTCAACGATGAGGAAGACCGCCTGACCAATGAGATCGAGCTTCGGAGCGTGGATGATGAGACCCGCCGGGTCTTGCAGGCGAGCAGTGCCGTCATTGAGAACTTAGAGGGAAAAACCGTGGGTATGGTCTCGGTCCTGAGCGATATCACGAAGCAGAAAGACCTCGATGAGGCCAAATCGAAATTCGTCGCTCATGTCTCGCACGAGCTGCGTACGCCTTTGGTAGCGATCGACGAGTCGTTGGCCATTCTGATGCGAGAGGAAGCGGGAAGCGTCAGTCCCGAGCAGACAAAATTCCTGGACATTG
>JACPFH010000108.1:2714-6511 GCA_016183075.1 Deltaproteobacteria bacterium
CCGGCGCAACATCAGCCGGCTGTCTCGCCTCGTCAACGACCTCCTCGATGTCGCCAAGCTCGAGGCGGGCAAGATGGACCTGCGTCCAGCAACGTTCCCGGTCAAGGAGCTGCTGCACCATGTCGTGGACACCGTTGGCGGGTGGGCGAACGAGAGGGGCATCACGCTCCAGGAGAAATATCCCGAAGAGGATGTGACTTTGGAAGCGGATCCGGACCGTTTGATCCAAGTCGTCACCAACCTCTTGGGCAACGCGGTCAAGTTTACGCCGGAGCAGGGCACGATCGCGGTGGAGGTTGATGGAAACTGGAGCGATCAGGAAATCTCACTCGGACCCTGCGTGGCCATCAGCGTGCAGGACTCCGGCATTGGCATACCCGTGGAGGATCAGGAGCGGATCTTCAAGAAGTTCGAGCAGGTCAACCTGGTCTCCCCCGAGGGCGTGAGCAGCACCGGCCTCGGCCTGACGATCGCGAAAGAGATCGTCGCGCTGCACGGGGGAAAAATCTGGGTTGAAAGCAGAGCGGGCGAAGGGAGCCGGTTTAGCTTCGCTATTCCCGGAAAGATCAAGGACCGAATCAAACCGCTGCGGAACTCGGTCGAACCCCGCCTCGCCTCTTGACACCGTAACACGCTTCAAGTAGTTTCCCGTCCAATCTGAAAACAGCAGATGGCAAGGAGGTAGACGCCCGTGAAGAAACTTTGGCGGCTCTTTCCGTTGGTGTTCGTGGCATTGCTGGTGCTTAGCGGCGGTGGAATTTTTGGTTTCGGGTGGCGGGCGGGAGGAAATGGGTTGGCTCTGGCGCAGCCGTCAGATCTCGAATCCAAGAAAATCGTTCCGTTCGTGCCGACTCCTCAGGACGTGGTGGAGCGGATGCTGGAGATTGCCCAGGTTAAAAAGGGAGACGTGGTGTATGACTTGGGCTCCGGTGACGGCCGCATCGTGATCACGGCAGCGAAAAAGTATGGGGTCAAGGCGGTTGGTTTCGAGATCGACCCGGACCTGCTGCGGCAGTCACGGGAGAGCATCCACAAAGAGAAGTTGGAGCATCTCGCCGAGATCCGCGGGCAGGACATTTTAACGGTGGACTTGAGTCCCGCCACCGTGGTGACGATGTATCTGCTGCCTGAAGTCAACCTCAGGCTGAGGCCCAATGTGTTGCGCCAGCTCAAGCCCGGCTCCCGGGTGGTCTCCCATGACTTTGACATGGGGGATTGGAAGCCGCTTAAAGTCGAGCACATCAAAGATTCATCGGGTTGGGATCACACGATCTACCTTTGGCGGATCGAAAAAAAGGCGGGGAACCGCGACTACCGTTAACGCAAATTTCCCGTTCGCTCGAAGTGCTGCCGGGCATGTTTTGACCTAGATCGACGCAGGCCATTCCTCACGCGGGGTGCCGGCGGCGACGTAGCTCGCGGTGCATGCGCAAATCAGTGGCGCGCATGGAAAAGGCCACGATGCCCGCGACGAGCGCGGAGGCCAAAAGCGCAACCAACGTCACACCATCGGCAAAGGTGGTGATTCCCCGTGTTCCGAGGTACGTGCTCGCGATCGCCGCGGCGAACATCACCGCAAGGATCACGCCACGTAGAACCCAGCGTTCTACCAGAAGCCCCTCCAGGCTCTCGTCGTCGAGTTTTGCCCAGTCGCGGTTTTTTTGCATGTTCCCAGGGCGCTTCGAACGCGGCCCCCGAAGCAAAATCGGCCTTGCCGGCGCAGACCCGAAGCTATATGATACGTTCAACTTAAGTCAATACTGCCCAGGAAGGGAGGACGAGAATGAACGCGCTCATCGCCGTGATCATTGGCGCGATAACCGTCTACCTGGCGTATACCGGCTATGCCCGGAGGATCGACCGAAACATAATCCAGTCTGACCCCAAGCGGGCCACTCCCGCCACGCTGTACATGGACGGCGTGGATTTCATGCCAACCAACCGAAATATCCTCTTTGGCTACCACTTCAAATCGATCGCGGCGGCCGGCCCGATCGTCGGGGCGATCGTGGCCGCGTCGCTTTGGGGCTGGCTCCCCGCCTTGATCTGGCTTGTGCTCGGGGTCTCCTTCATGGGTTGGGCGAGCGATTACAGCGCAATCGTTTTATCGGTGCGCAACGACGGAAACAGTCTTTCCGCCGTCGCGCATCGGCTCATCTCCCCGCGAACGCGGACGGTTCTGTTTCTCTTTATATTTTTCTACTTGCTTCTCATCGCCGGGGCCTTTGTCGGCATCATGGCACAGGTGATGGATGCCCAGCCCAAGACTCACTTGGGTATTATCCTGTTGGTCGTCATGGGGTTGCTTCTGGGGCAGATGCTTTATCGGTGGAAGATCGGGCTTTTGGGCGCCACCGTCATCACGGTCGGGATCACTCTGCTCGGGATCCTGCTCGGGCCGCTGCCGGCGATCGAAGGCCTATTCAAGGGTCTTAACGAGGCGCTAAACGCGATAACGGGCGGCGCGGCCATTGTGACCTACTTTGACCCTACTCTGGCTGGCTTCAAGGGAGCCGAGGCGAAGATCATGCCGAGCCTTCTCTTCTGGGCGATCGCGATCTGCCTGTTCTGTTATGCGGGGTCTGTGCTCCCGATCTGGCGGATGGCCCAGCCCGTCGTTTACGTAGGCTTTTGGATCACGGCCACGGCGATGGTTCTGGGCTTGGGCGGCGCGGCGCTCGGGACCTTTATCAAGCCGGAAGTGGCCCAGTTCCAAATCCCTGCGTTTAAGGGCTGGAACCCGCAGCTCGGTCCGGCCGGAATCATGCCGCTGTGGCCGATGCTCTTTGTCACCATCGCTTGCGGGGCAATCTCCGGCTGGCATGCGCTTTTTGGCTCGGTTGGCACAGCCCGGCAAATCGAAAACGAGGCGGATATGCTTCCTGTCGGGGCCGGTGCGATGCTCGCTGAGTTCCTGCTCGGCCTCCTTGCTCTATTGGCCGTGTCTGTGGGCACCAAGGCCGCCTCTCCTCCTGGTACATTCGCCAACGGACTTGGCGGCTTCATCAGCGTCTGGGGAGTGCCTGTTCAGTACGCGGTCTCGCTGGCCTTTGCAGCTTTTATTATCATCGTCCTTGTGGTTACCCAGCTTATTTTTCGCGTGATGAAGGTTACACTGACCGAGTGGTTGGGAGACGTGATCCCGCCGTTGCGCAACCAGCATGTGGCCTCATTCCTCTCGGTTGCCCTGGCTATCTTGCTGGTGCTTACCGGGACTTGGATCTACCTGTGGCAGCTCTTCGGCGCCGCCAATCAACTCATGGCCGCTCTATCATTGCTGCTGGTGACCGTGTGGTTGGCCTCGGTGGGCAAGGACTGGCTCTATGCTGGTCTTCCGATGATTTTCATGTATCTTACGACTGTGGCTTCGATTCTCGTGACCGCATACAATCTGTACTTTAACGTCTACCAGCCAAACTTGGCGGCGGGAAGAGTTATTCCGGTGGCGGGATCCGGGTTGATGGTGTTAGTGGCGGCTCTGCTGGTGGGTGCGGCGCTTCTTATCGCGGTTGACGGCTGGCGCGCCTTTCTGAAGCAGCCGAGGCGGCCTGCTCCTGCTCCGGGGCCGGCGCCGGCCAGAGGGTAGCCGGGTTTAGGGCTGAGATGGGGTGGGGAGCGCTCAAGCAGTTTCTTTATGGGCTGACAGGCTACGAGTTCTCGCGCCACGCCCTTGAAATGCGGCACGAGGTGGAGGCCGTTTTTGTCGTGGTTACAATGGGAGATCTGGTTGGCGTACCGGTTCTGCCGCCCATTTACTCGTTGCGCCTCCTTCCCTACGTGGTTCCAGAGATCGCCAG
>JACPFH010000108.1:6529-9738 GCA_016183075.1 Deltaproteobacteria bacterium
TTGGCTCGGCGCAAGGAGTTCTGGGAGAGGGAGGAGTATGACCTGCGCGGCGTCTGACTCCCGAATGAGGCGTGGCAACGATGGCTGAGGAGAAGAAGAGAGGCGGGATCCTGCGAGTATTCAAGGACATCGTGTATGGGATGTCCTCGCACGAGATGACCCGGCACGCGGTGCGCAGCCGCGCGAGCATGGAGCACCTCTTCATCCTTATCACCATGGGAGATTTGCTCGGCGTCCCCATTCTTCCTCCTTACTATTCGCTTCGCCTCCTACCCTACGTCACGCCGCAGATCAGCGGGTGGAAGCGGCGCATGCTGCGCGAGAGAGATATCACGGATACTCTGGGCTGAATAGTCGTTCAATACGTTCAAGTTGTTCAAGACGTTCAACGATTTGAACGGTTCAAACGACTCGAACAATTTAATCCGCTCGTAAGTTTGTGTCACTGAAACAAGTATTCGAGAGCCGGCCCGAGCGTCGGTACATTATGTTCGGGGGCAAGGGAGGGCTGGGCAAAACCACCCTCTCTGCCACGTGCGCGTACTGGCTCGCGCGTGAGGGAAAACGGGTGCTTCTTTTCTCCGTCGATCCACAGGCGAGCCTATCCGATATCTTCCAGAGGGATATTTTCGGCAAGGGGCCGGTGCCGATCATGCCCAATCTTTGGGCCCAGGAGATCGACGCTGACCGGCGAATCCGGGAATATCAGGACGAAATCCGGCAAAAGATTTTGGACATGTACGGATTCGAGCGCGTGCCGGAGGAGATCGACAACTACATTGCGGCCGCGTCGGCGGAGCCGGCGATGGAGGAAAGCGCCATCTTCGACGCCGTGGTGGACATCATCGTTCAGCGCGAATACGATTATTATATCTACGATCTCGTGCCTCTGGGCCACGCGCTTTACTACCTTTCGATGGCCAAGGTCTATGACGAGTGGATCAACAAGATCACGAGACTGCGCGAGGAGATGCGGCAGTACGACCAGATGGCCGCCACGCTGCGCCGCGAGGAGAGCCTCGAGGAGGACAAGATCCTGGCGGAGCTCCATTATATTAAGGGCCGCATCAACGCCTCATCCGAGATTCTTACGGACCGGATTCGCACCGCGTTCTTTTTCGTCCTGGTGCCCGAGGAGATGATTCTGTTGGATACGCGCAAGGCCGCCGATCTTTTCTCTCGCTACGATGTTCCGATTTCCGGCTATATCGTCAACCGCCTCCTCCCGGCGGACCTGAGCAAGGAAGATATCCCAGTTTATCTTCAAAACCGGATCGCGATGCAACGGCGCTACCTGGAGGAGATCCGGGCCACGCTGGGTGATCAGGTGCTCGCCTACGTCCCGGAGATGGAGCGAGATGTTACCGGGCTTCCAATGATCGAGAAACTGGCTGAACGGCTATTCACGTAATTCCAATAGGGGACTGGCTCCGCGTAGCGATTCTGCTGAAAAACCCCAAGAATGCTTCGACAGGCTCAGCATGAACGGAAAAATACCCAATGACTTCAACCCCTTCTCCGTTCGTCCTGAGGCTCTCGAAGGATGAACGGAGGGTTTTTCAGCAGAATCATGTAGCGGTCTCTGTCCCCGTCGAGCGAGATGATGAGAGACGAGATTACCTTGTCGATGGCACGGTATCTCCGCGAGCATCCGAAGCTCAAATACGTTTTCTTTGGCGGCAAGGGGGGCGTGGGGAAGACTGCCATGGCCGGGGCCGCGGCGTTGTGGATTGCCGAGGGCGGCCGACGAACACTTCTTGCCTCGACCAATCCTGTCCATAGTCTCTCCGGGCTGCTGGGGAAATCGGTCTTCGGCGCCCCCACGCCGGTTGTAGAAAATCTCTGG
Organism: Deltaproteobacteria bacterium; assembly: GCA_016183075.1. Classification (GTDB taxonomy): domain Bacteria; phylum Desulfobacterota; class Binatia; order UBA9968; family UBA9968; genus 2-12-FULL-57-22. Next base: position 8,376 of record JACPFH010000108.1, read on the forward strand.
GCGTACGAGATCGACACCAAAGAAACGATCGAGAGGTCGAAACGGGAGATCCGGGAGAAAATCCAGTGGTTTCTCAAGTTTGCGGATATCAGCACCAAGGCCGATGACTTCGTCGAGTCGGCGACGATGAATCCGGCCTTTGAGGAGTCGGCCATGTTTGAGAACATGGTTGACCTCATGCTGAAGGACGACTACGACGTCTTCGTCTTCGATACCGCGCCGACCGCGAACGCCCGCCGTCTTCTAGGCATGTCGAAAGTCTACTCGTTGTGGGTGGATAAAATGCTCAAGTCCCGCGAGGAGGCCCGTACGTTGCGCGAGATGCTGTCGTTCACGAAGAAAAAGGAGCAAGACCCACTGCTCGATTACCTCTTGCAGTTCCGGCAGCGCATGGGCCAGGCGCGGGTGCGCCTCACCGATCACGAGCGGACCGCTTTTTTCTTTGTCACGCTGCCCGAGGCCCTCCCCATTGCCGTGATAACCCGTTTTATCGGGTGGTTTCAGGATTTCGGCATCCCGGTCGGGGGGGTCGTGGTCAATATGCTCCTGGACAAGCAGGCGCTCGGGGACCGCGTGCCGGAGTTCGTTCTCAACCGGGTGCAGATGCAAGAGGAGCACATGAGAACAGTCTGGGAGAAATTCAACGGCTCCGTGCGCGCCCTGATCCCCCTCTTTGATCAGGAGGTGCGGGGCATGGCGATGCTGCGCCAAGCTGGAAGGGCCTTGTTTGCTGAGCCAGGGCAGGCTGGCTGACCCTCTAAAAAGTTGACGAATTTGGTACATTTCCGTCCAATTGCCGTATTCTAGTGTAACCTCGGTCTCCTTTTAATCTGCTAGATTTAGTAAATCCCTAGCAAAAACTGCATTTCTCCAATCCCCTAAATCGCCGCCTCAAGTGGCACAATTTATGCGTATGTGGAACTTTTTGGTAAAATTGAGGAAACGGGGGGGCCTTAAGGTGGAAGATGTCCTAACAGCATCTCAGGTAGCCGCTCTTTTACAGGTCCATCTCAGAACGGTTTATAAGCTGGCGCGGCGGGGATCGATTCCGGGGATAAAGTTTGGAGGTGGTTGGCGCTTCAGTAAAGCAAAGATCTTGAAGATGGTTGCCGGGGATGGAGGAAAGGACTCAAGGGACCTGGTTTCATCCCCCGAGAGAAAGGGTCTTGAATGACGATGAGACCTGCACTGTTTTTTGCCTTGCCGGTGCTGCGCTTTTCGCAAGCCCGCAGTCGTCCTTGGCCCAAAAGGTCCATCGAATAGGGGCCTTGGTGGCTGAGGATCAGTTCATACCTGCCTTCGATGGATTCAAGAAGAGAATGTCAGAGCTGGGCTACGTGGAGGGGAAAAATGTCCATTATGA
>JACPFH010000076.1 GCA_016183075.1 Deltaproteobacteria bacterium
AGCTCCTTGGCCAGATCGAGCAGCGAGAAGCGGCGGATGCGAGCTGCCAGCGCATACCGGTGGGAGTCATGGTAAATGGCCATTCTTTCATCCCAGGACCAACCTTTCACCAGGTCCCACGCCCCCTGAAGGCAATCGGAATCATAAAGGGCCCCTTTAATCAGCGCGGGCAAGGCCGGCATCAGCTCCGGCGGTTGACTGTCTGCGGAGCGGAACTCCATGTACCGCTTGATCCTCACCTCAGGAAATAGCGTTGTCAGGTGGAGATCCCAGTCCTCTATTGTTGCATAGTGTCCTTTGTGGCCGTGCGCGAGAAAGTGGCGGAATGGAATTCCACTAAAGTCGAGATAATTCCCGTCGCGGATAATCAAATACATCGGCACATCCAGGGCATACTCCACATAATGGGCAAAAGAGACATCGGGGGAGAAGGCGAAAGCCAGCAGACCACAACGATCCTTGTCCGTCTCCGTCCAGATATGCCCCCGAAAGCTCTTGTAGCCGTTGAGACGCCCATCACAGATGGGGGAGTTGGCAAAAATGGCCGTGATGAGAGGAGCAAGCCCCATGGCCGTGCGAAACTTCGCCATCGCGTCTTTCTCATCGCTGTAGTCGATGTTGGCTTGAACGGTGGCGGTCTGCTTCATCATTCGGTGACCCAGCGTCCCAACTTTTTCCATGTAGGGTCCCATGATCCGGTAGCGTTTCTTCGGCACCCATTCGATTTCCCCGAGAGGGCTGACGGGCTGAATCCCCAACCCCAGGAAGACCACATCTATCCTCTCCGCCACCTCCAGCAGCTCACGGATATGCCGGGCGAATATGCTGCGTGAATTCCGCCTGGCTGCAGTGAATGCTCTCGCAGGGTTCGCCGGCGAGCTCGATCTGCCCGCCGGGCTCTAAATGGATTTGCGCCTTTTCCCGGATGAGGGCGATCACATGGCCTTCATCCTCTTGCGGCTCCCAGTTGTATTCCTCGATCAACGCCCTGAGGATCGCCTCCACTCCGCGCGGGCCCGAGTAAGGGATGGCCTTGCCGCTTCGACGGTCTATTCCCACCTTTTCATACTCGGTCCCCACGCGCCATTGCCGACGGGGATTTCCCGCGTTATGAAAAAATTCTTCCAGCTCTTCCTTATTACGAATGGGGGACATAGGCGCGGATGTTTTGCTGAAAGGGAGGTGTAATCACACCTTTCTCCGTGATAATGGCCGATACCAACTCGTGATCGGTGATATCGAAAGCGGGGTTCAGGATGCGCACTCCCCTCGGCGTGATCGGGCGGCCGAAGATATGGGATACCTCCCGAGAATTTCTCTGCTCGATCGGGATTTCTCCCCCCGCAGGACAATTGAGATCAATGGAAGAGGTGGGACCAGCCACATAAAACGGGACGTTGTGGCGCCGCGCCAGCACGGCGATGCCGTAGGTTCCGATCTTATTGGCTACATCGCCGTTGGCGGCCACCCGGTCGCAACCCACGACCACCGCATCGACCTTGCCGTGCTGCATGAGGTAACCGACCATGTTGTCGGTGAGAAGGGTTACCGGGATCTTGTCTTTCTTGAGCTCCCAGGCCGTAAGCCGCGCGCCCTGGAGAAAAGGGCGGGTCTCGCCGGCCAGCACTTCGACCTCTTTTCCCGCTTCCTTCATCGCCCGGATCACGCCCAGGGCTGTTCCGTATCCGGCAGTGGCCAGCGCCCCGGCGTTGCAGTGCGTCAGAATACGACGTGAATTTCCAAGCAATTTAGCGCCGAATTTTCCCAGAAGGCGGTTCGCCGCAATATCCTCCTCGTGGATCTTCAGCGCTTCCTCCTTGAGGAGCCGCTTCACCGCCTCCACCCCCAAGTTCCTTTTCTCGATATAGACCCTGCGCATGCGCTCGAGGGCCCAAAAGAGATTCACCGCGGTTGGCCGCGTCTTGGCAAGGGTCCGAAAGATGCGCTCGATCTCGCGGTCGAAATTCTTCCCCTTAACCCACAGGGCTCCGAGAGCAACCCCCATCGCCGCCGCCACCCCAATGGCAGGCGCGCCCCGGATCACCATATCCCGAATGGCCTGGGCCACCTGAGAGTAGTCGCGATAGGTACGATAGACCTCTCTTCCCGGCAAAAGTCGCTGATCAAGCATAACCACACGGTTATTATTCCATTGAATAGTTTTAACGGCCATCAATGAATTTCCTATTTTAGCGGAGGTTGAGTATATTAGGGAGGAGAAGGGAGCGTCAAGGGCCGTCCATGGATCTCACCACCATTTTAGGTTATCTCTCCGGGCTCTATTTCATCACGCCGGATCTGGACTCCGTCACCCTCCTGCGCACAACCGCTCTGGTTCACGCCATTGACGCGCTTCTGTGTAGCCTGATCGCTAGCCAACGCGGCCGTAACCAGCAGGCCTGGACCGTCGCTGGTTTGCTGTTGGGGATTTGGGCCCTCGGCATCCTTTTCTTGCTTCCCAGCAGAGAAAAGAAAACAGCCAGTAAAAATTAACGGCGGGTCTCTTTCCTTTATTCGCCCTGGGCGATCACATAGGCCATGGCATAGCTCTCGGTATGAGTGATGGAAAGGGACCAATGCTTGATCCCAAGCTGCTGGGCAAAGGCGGAGGTCTTATTATGAAGATAGATCTCGGGTTTCCCTCCCGGCAAGGGAAGCACTTCGATCTCCTGCCAGCCGACTTTTGAACCCCACCCTCTCCCCAGGGCCTTCATCACTGCCTCTTTGACGGCAAAGCGGCCGGCATAACTCTCGTACTTGCCCCGCTGTTTCCCCTCGCAGTATTCGATCTCTTTTTTGGTATAGACGCGGGCCCGGAATCTCCGCCCAATGGCGCGGTCTTCCAACGCATGCCGGATCCGCGCCACTTCAATCATATCAACGCCCACGTTCACGATCATGCCACGAGATTAACTTCGCTCCCGTGCGAGTGTCAATGGCAGCCCATTACGGAGGCGCTATCTCGAAAGGCCGGCCCAACGACCTGTTTAGAGTTGACTGGCAGGATTGGTTGGCATAAGAATTATTTCCGGAGGAGGAATCGCCGCCGTGCTCAAGCATCTCGCGTTGATCTTGATCCTTTCTTTTGTCTTCGGACTCTCGTCCATCGCCACAGAGGCCTGGGGCCAAAAGGGGGTTATCAAGATTGCCACCCAGTCCCCTCTTTCGGGAGAGCAGGCGGCTTTAGGCGAAATTGTTAAGCTCGGCGCGCAGCTTGCGGCTGAAGAGGCAGTGAAAACTTTCAAGGCGCTCGGCTTTGATCTGGTGTTCGTTCCCTACGATGATCAGGCAAAGCCCGAGGTCGGCGTGGCGAATGCGAGAAATATTGCAGCCGATCCTGATATCCTGCTCGTCGTGGGTCATTTCAACTCAGGCGTAGCCCTCCCCTCCTCGGAGATTTATAAGGACTCGATGCTGGCGATGATCTCGCCCGCCAATACCGCCACCGAGATCACCGATCGGGGCTACCCCAATGTCAATCGGGTTTGCGGCCGGGACGATGTTCAAGGGCCGGTCGGGTCCAAATTCGTCGCTCACGATCTCAAGCTCAAGTCCGTCTATATCGTTCATGACAAGACCCTTTACGGACAAGGGGTCGCTGATGCCTTCCGGGAGGAGGCAAAAAAGCTCAGGCTAAAGATATTAGGCTACGACGGGACTGAGGAGCGTGCCAACTTCGGGCCGATGATCATCCCAATGAAAGCCAAAAACCCGGATCTGGTCTATTTCGGCGGGATCTATCATCAGGGAGGCCTGCTCCTTAAACAAATGCGAGAAAAAAGAGTGAACTCCATCTTTATGGGGCCGGACGGCCTGGACTCCTCGGAAATGGTGAAAATCGCCGGGCGGCAGGTAATCGGAAGCTACTATACGACGGTAGCCGGACCGATGGATGCCTATCCGGAATCGGCCGCCTTTGCCAAGAGATTTAAGCAGCGCTTCGGCAAGGAGACCGAGTCATTCGGGATATACGGCTATGATGCGGCGCTGGTCGGGCTGAAGGCGATCGAGCATATGATCCAGTCCCTTGGAGGCAAAAAGCCGACGCGGGCCCAAGTGTCGGCGGCCATCAGAAAATTAAAAAATTTTAAAGGGATTACCGGAACGATCACCTTCGACGAAAAGGGAGACCCGGTCCAAGCCAAGTACTTCGTACTCAAATTCGAAAAAGCGCAATACCCCGGAAAAGTTGTCAAAGTGCTCGAACAACAAGCGCCTGCCGCCAAACACTGACCTCTCGCCGAAGCATGAAGAAAAAACTCCGGGTCGCAGTTCTCTTCGGCGGAAAATCCGCCGAGCATGAGATCTCCCTCCTCTCGGCCAAGAACGTCGTCGAAGCGATCGACAAGAAAAAGTACGAGGTGATTTTGATCGGCATCGACAAAAAAGGGAAATGGTATTTCAACGACGACGCGCGGCTGCTGCAAAAGGCGGATCGCCCGCGAGCGATCAAGTTCGATCAAGAACGCAATGCCCTCGCATTGGTGCCGGGACACAAGACGAAGCAATGGCTCCGGCTCTCCGGCCGCCGCGCGCAGCGGCCCGTGGACGTCGTCTTTCCCGTCCTTCATGGCACGTTCGGCGAAGACGGAACCGTCCAGGGCTTGCTCAAGCTGGCCGACGTTCCTTTCGTCGGCGCCGGCGTTCTGGGCTCCGCGGTAGGGATGGACAAGGACGTGATGAAGCGCTTGCTGAGAGACGCCGGCATCCCGATCGCGCGGTTCATCACGGCGCGCCGCTCCGAGGGCAAAATCGATTTTGCCTCAGTCGAGCGCGCGCTCGGGCTGCCGCTCTTCGTCAAGCCCGGCAACCTCGGCTCATCGGTCGGAATCCACAAGGTCAAAGACGAGCGGCAGTTCGTATCCGCAGTTGAGGACGCCTTTCGCTACGATCAGAAAATTTTGCTCGAAGAGTGCATTCAGGGAAGAGAAATCGAATGCTCCGTGCTCGGCAACGAAGATCCGATCGCCTCCGTGCCCGGCGAGATTGTCACCCGGCACGAATTTTACTCTTACGAAGCGAAGTACCTGGACGAAAAGGGCGCGGCGCTGGAGATTCCGGCAGAACTCCCGGCCGGGGTCACGAAAGAGATTCAAGACATCGCTATCCAGAGCTTTAAGACGCTCTGCTGCGAAGGGATGGCCCGGGTGGACTTTTTTCTCCGAGATAATCGAAAGGTCATCGTGAACGAGATCAATACCATACCGGGCTTCACCAAGATCAGCATGTATCCCAAACTCTGGGAAGCCAGCGGCATCTCCTACACGGAATTGATCGATAGGCTGATCCAGCTCGCGCTGGAGAGATTCGAGAGAGAGCAAAAGTTGAAAACTTCACGTTAAGACCCGCTCGTTTGCTAAAAGATGGACAACCTCTCCGAACCATTGGAGAATCACGACAACGTGAAAATCATTAAAAACCGTAATACACTGGTCAGTATACTCACTGGTTAGGTGCCTCGGGTGCAGTGGATGTGTAACTGGGGTATGGTGATTTGTAGAAAGGACTGGTACAATTCCTCAACTGACTTCACGGATTATCGCCCAATCGCGGGTCATTGCCAAAGGCAAGCGCATCCGCGATGTCCGACGCTTGGTGGAGATGTATGGTGGCAAATCGTCGAAGTGGGTGAAGAAGAGTAGCCCGCGTTTCGAGATGGGCGTTCATCAGTACGAGTATCATTGGTATGAACACCCGGGTATTGGCCGGGTTGAATTGAAACGGAGGCAGGTACACTCCCGATGATTGTTAAGCTACGACGAAAGTACGCGCGATATCCGGATCTGACCCGTGGTCTATCGTATGTCGTGATTGGGATTGAGGCTAATGATTTCCGGATTTTGAACGATCAAGGCCGCCCGTATCTCTATCCTTCGCGCCTCTTTGAGATTATTGATCCCTACAAACCAGACGATTGGGTGACAGAACGAGGCGAGGAGGGCGAATGCTACGCCTATCCGTCGCCGCTGAACGCCTGTGGATTTTTTGAGGATTTCTTTGATGCTAAACCGAAGGCTGTGGCCACGTTTTGGCGAATTGTCAACCAGCGTCTTGCTACCGCGACCAGACCAAGGCAACGCGCGGCATCCAGCACCTAACCATCGGCTTGGGACCGACGCCCAGAGCGCGGCTCAGCCTCCACGGTGGATTTCCACAGATCCGTCCCCTCGATGACTCTTGACTCTATACGGCAACGCCGTATAATACATCGGTATTTAGCTTCATTGAGACTCGGCTCTTTACTCGCCTTGTTCAGGACTACCTGGATGATGATGAGTATCGGGAGCTTCAGGGAGTCTTGATGAACAAACCTGAGACCGGGGACATCGTTCCCGGCTCAGGTGGCGTACGCAAACTTCGCTGGCGTGCGCCGGGACGGGGGAAGCGCGGCGGGTATCGTGTGATCTATTATGCCAGGATCACGCAAGGCGTAATTTGGATGCTGACGATGTATCCGAAGAACGTGGCTGAGAATATCCCCGCCCACGTTTTGCGGCAGATTCGAAAGGAGGTCGAAGATGGCTAAATCCAGACGCAACATCGGTCTCGAGATCCTTGAAGGGCTTCGTGAAATCAAGCGCGGCCAGTATGGCCGCGTGATCAACATTCCCGAGGTTGCAAGCATTCGAGAAAAGACCGGACTTTCTCAGGCGCGATTTGCCCAGCTACTCGGTGTGTCGGTTCGCACTCTGCAGGATTGGGAGCAGGGCCGTCGAGCCCCCTCCGGTGCTGCAAGAACTTTGCTTGTTGTTGCGAACAAGAATCCACGTATATTGCTCGACGTGGCTTAAGTGGCGAGCGCGAAATCTAACTTAAGCTTGACACCGATGCGTGCCGCACGGGTCAGCCTTGGCGTTGAGGCTGTAGGAAAACTCCAGAATTTTGAATGTTCGCGGCAAAAAGCCCGTTGTTTTTTAAGGTTCAAATTCCCAGAAAGAGACTTTTTCTACGGCCTCGTTAGGGGTCAAAAGCCAAGTGCTGTTGAAAGGTCGATTCCGGGAGCGCTTTTTGATACACTTCCTTGCCGGGGCTTGAGATGACGAAGCTGCTTCAAAGAGCATTTGAGGAGGCGTCAAAGCTTCCTGAGGATGACCAGGACGCACTGGGTCGGATCTTGCTGCAGGAACTTGCCTCCGAGGGGCGCTGGGAAGAGCTTTTTGCCGGATCACACGATCTACTTGCCGAGCTTGCCGATCAAGCATTGGCAGAGCACCGTGCGGGGCGGACTGAGAAGCTTGATCCAGAAAAACTGTGATCTCGCATACTACTGCGCAGTTCCGGAAAATGTTCGGCGAACTGCCTGCAGAGGTTCAACGTCAAGCCCGTCGAGCCTATCGCGTCTTCCGGCAGAACCCGAATCAACCGAGCCTTCGTTTCAAGCCCGTCCATCCTACACGCCCAATCTATTCAGTGCGGGTCAGCCCCGGCTATCGAGCGGTGGGAATATTCCAAGGCGACGAAATTGTGTGGTACTGATTCGGCTCGCATGCGGACTATGACAAACTTCTTTCACAATGGCGGCGTAGGCCCTAACTACCAGTCTCGGAGAGACCGGGCAAAGCACCCGCCGGCTCAGCCTTCGGGTTAAACTTCTTTAAGGGCAGTCAGGTGAACATAGATTTTGCGAACGGGATCATCACCGTGAAATAGGAGCACAACCCGTCTTCGCTGAAACAGCCACGTCTATGCTGACGCGTAAAGCCCGACCGGAACGCTTCCGAATCTCTCTCCGCGATGAGCCCGGCGGAACGCCGCTCCCCCTTCCCTCGCGGCGCATGTGGCCAATAGGGATCTTCTGCGGCGTCGCGTTCCTGATCTTCGCCGGAATCGCCTGGAGCCAGATCGCTTCCATGCGCGGGCACGAGGTCAAGAGCGTCTTCGACCTGGCCTTTATCCTGTTCCAGGGGTTCTGGGTCCTCGGCTGGTCGGTCGGCGTCTTCGTTCTGGGCGCCCTGACCGTGCTGTTCTTCCTTTACGGGGAATCGGCATGGTTGCGTGACGGTCGGTTGATCCAGACGCCGCGGCTCGGCCCGCTGCGGCTGAGCGTCGAGTACGAACTCGGAAAGGTCCGAAAACTCCGGCTCGCGCGCGACGCGAGGGGCTCGGTGCGGATCCAGTTTGACTACGGCAACGGCACCAACAGCCTGGGCGATGCGATGCCTCGGCCCGAGGCGGAAAAGTTGATCGCTCTGATCCAGGAGGCGGCATCCCGTACCCCCCGCCTCAACGCGGAGGAAATCGCGGCACCGCCCGCTGCCAAGCCCGCCGAGGCCCCGTCCCGAGCGCTCGTGACCGCTCCTCCTTCACTCACATCCCCCTCCGTCCTCGCCCTGCTCGCGGCGAACCTGATCCCCCTTGCGGGAGCGCGATTCCTGGGATGGAATCTCGGGGAGGTGATGGTCCTGTTCTGGGCGGAAAGCGCCGTGATCGGATTCTGGAACGTAATCAAGCTGGCAATCGTGGGAAAATGGGCTGCTCTGTTGGCAGCCCCTTTTTTCGTTGGCCACTTCGGCGGATTCATGGCCGGCCATTTTCTTTTCATCTACTACTTCTTCGTCCGCGGCATCGACGCCAGCGGCCCGGAACCTGGGGCCAGCGCGGCGCTGCTCGACCTGTTTATTCCCCTCTGGCCCGCCCTCGCCGCACTCTTCATTAGCCACGGTATCTCATTTTTTACGAATTACCTGGGCGGACGCGAGTACCTCGGGATGGATCTGAAGACGCAGATGAGCGAGCCTTACAAGCGGATCGTGGTGATGCACATCACCATTATCATCGGTGGCTTCCTGACCCTACTCCTGCGGACTCCCGAGGCGGCGGTGCTCCTGCTGATTACCCTCAAGACCGCTGCCGACTTTTACGCCCACCGCAAAGAGCACGCCCGGCAAGCGCGCACCGATGGCTGATGCTCGCTCCCGGTTCCTCCGAAAGCCTATCGGGGGCCGAGTCATCAGGCCGCGGCCGATGGGTTCATGCCATGAGTCGTACCGCCGGTAATCGGACGTCCGCGGCCTTCCTCCTCGTCCCCCTCTGGCTTTCATCAGCAAGGGCGAAGTCAAACTTCATGAAGACTTCCCTTCGATTGTTCCAAGGTATGAGTTAGTGCCGGTCTTCCAAACCCGGCGCCTATACCTGGCACGTCGGGCAATAAAAGGCGCTGCGATTTCCCAGCGCAACCCGCTTGATCTTGCTCGAACAATTAGCGCAGGGTTCTCCTTCCCGATCATAGACTCTGAGGTGATTCTGGAACCGTCCTTTGCGATCTTCGCCGTCGCGAAAGTCGGAAAACGAGGTGCCGCGGCGCCGAATCGCCTCTTCGAGAACTAAGGGTGTGAACTCCGCGATGGTTGTGGCTTGCCTCTTTCCCAATCGCCACGCACGGGTCGTCGGTCGAATGCCGGCGTGAAAAAGAACCTCGTTGGCATAAATATTTCCAAGTCCGGCCGCCACCTTTTGGTCGATCAGGAGATCCCTAACCCGGCGCCGGGATTTGCGCAACACAGCATAGAGATAGGAGGCTGAGAACGCCGGATCGAAGGGCTCGGGACCGAGATGCTTGAGTTGTGGCACCGACCTTATCGCGGCCTCGGAAACCACCAGAGAGAGACCGAAACGACGCGGGTCATGATAACGGAGCTCGTGACCGTCGCTCAGCGTGACTATGATGTGGTCATGGTTTTCTCGCGGCCGGGAAGCATCGACATAAATCAGCTTCCCCGACATTCCCAGATGGGAAATCCAAACCTGATCCCCCTCCAGCGCAACGAGGATATACTTGCCTCGCCGTCGGACTTCGAGGATCGTCCTGCCTTCAAGCCGAAACGAAAGCTGCCGGCTCACGGGATAGCGCAGGCGGCGCTCCCGGACTTCGACCCGCGCAATCTTTTGACCCCTAAGTCGCGCGCGCAGGCTGCGACAAACGGTCTCGACTTCAGGTAACTCCGGCATGAGAAAAAACGGCTGTCAACTGTCAGCGGTCAGCCCTGTCTCTTTTAGCGCCCGGGCCAAACGTATGAATTCGTCGACGGTCAAAGTCTCTCCCCGGCGCCTGGGATCAATCCCCGCGCCGCCCAACGTTTGGGCTACCTCGGCCCTGTCCTTTCCAAGCGCTCCCGCCACGGCATTGCTCAGCATTTTGCGCCGCTGGCCGAACGCCGCCCGCACCAACGTATGCAGCATGGGGCAATCAGTCTCCCGGACCAGCGGCTCCCGGTGAAGCCCGATCTTCAGAACCGTGGATCGCACTTTCGGGCGGGGAAAGAACGCCTCCGGCGAGACGGAGACCTTGTCCAGAATATGCCCGTGGATCCGAAACCACACGGACAGGGAGCCATAGGCCTTGGTGCCCGGCTCGGCTATGAGGCGATCGGCCACCTCCTTCTGGAGCATCAGAACCAACAGCGAAAAATGCTCTCTAAAATCGAAGATCCGGAATAAGGCCGGTGTGGAGATGCTGTAGGGAAGATTGGCAACGAGCTTAACCTTTCCCGGCGGCAGCACGTCGTTCAAGGGAATCTTCAGGAAGTCGGCGTGGAGCAACTCCAGGGCGGGATGAGATCCCGAAGAGCTTTGGCGCAACCGCTCCACCAAAAATGAGTCGACCTCGATTGCCCAAACCCTCCGCGCGACCGTCACGAGCCGTCGCGTCAGAAAGCCCAGCCCCGGACCGATCTCGACGACCTCATCCTGCGGCGCGGGATCGACCAGCCGGACGATGGCATTGAGAATCCCCTCGTCAACGAGGAAATTCTGCCCGAGTCGCTTTCTTGGTTTAAAGGAACCGTCCCGCACAACCGCCCGGGCCTCTTGGTAAAGGCTAACCATGTCACTAAGTCAATGGTCAACGGTCAATCGTCAAAGGTCAATGAGTTACCATGCGTTACCTCGTTACAATGAGTTCTGCAACGAATAGTAACCCGGTAGTAACGCATAGGAACTACGATTGACTAATAACTATTGACGATTGACTGCTTTTACAAGGTGAGATCGGCGTCGGCGTTGAGGCGATAGTCGTCCCTACGCCCCTGGGTGAGCCAATAATGGCCCGCGAGCGCCACCATGGCGCCGTTGTCGGTGCACAGAGGCGGAGCCGGAAAATGGACCTCGAGCTTTCTCGCTTCCGCCTCCGCCTTCATTCGTTCGCGCAACCGGCTGTTCGCAGCGACCCCGCCCGCAAGCACAATCCGATGTCCGCCGACCTCTCGCGCTGCACGCAGCGTGGGAGTCACCAGCATGTCAACGACCGCCTCTTGAAAACTCGCAGCGATATCCGCCCTTTCTGATTCCCATCCATCCTTTCGATCTTTCAGATAGCGCCACACCGCAGTCTTGAGACCGCTAAAGCTAAAGTCATAACTACCCCGCTTGATCCTGGCCCGCGGAAAGGCAATCGCTCTCGGATCGCCCTGCCGCGCGAGCTGGTCGATGACCTTTCCACCCGGATAGCCCAGGCTCATCATCTTTGCGACCTTGTCGTAGGCCTCGCCGGCAGCGTCGTCCCGCGTGCCGCCCAAGTACTGATACCGGCCGAAACCGTGAACCTGATAGAGCAGCGTGTGGCCGCCGGAGACCAGCAGGGCGAGGTAGGGAAACCCCACCGCCTGCTCCAGAAAGATCGCCAGGACATGCGCTTCCAAATGATTGACGCCAACGTAGGGGATCTCCCACCGATAGGAAATGCCCTTCACCACGCAGAGCCCTACCAGCAAAGAGCCCACAAGTCCCGGACCGCGCGTCACTGCGATCCCGTCCAGGTCTTTGGGGCCGACTCCTGCCTTGTGCAGCGCGCCGTCAAGCAGCGGCAAGATATGTTGCACATGCTGGCGCGACGCCAACTCGGGCACCACGCCCCCATAAGGGCCATGCACGGCGTCTTGTGAGGAAACCAGATTGGCGAGCACCGCTCGCCCGTCGAGCAATACCGCCGCCGCCGTGTCATCACACGAAGTTTCTACGCCCAGAACCAACATCGCATTGCTCAGGCGCTGGGTTTATCGTCCCGGCGTCTCAACGCCTTGCCTCACGCGGCTCAGTCCGTCAGCGGCCGCCTGATTTCCCGGGTTGAGCCGGAGCGCCTCAGAGTAATTGGAACTGGCCCTCTGAATGAAGCCCAGGGCGCGGAAGTTTTCCCCCTTGAGCGCGAACACTTCAGCCAACCAAAAGGTCTCCCGGCCGAGAAGCGACTCGGCCACGTCGAGAAAATTAAGCGATTCCTGATATCGCCCCAGGTGATGGTGCGCTTTGGCCAGATAGAAATAGCCGTACGGATTCGTGGAATCAATGGCTATCGTCTTTTCCAAACGAGACAAAGCCTTCGCATAGTCGCCGCCGTCGAGCAGTTTCCTGCCCTCTTCGGTAAGGCGCAGCGAAGCCGCCCGCCGCGGCGGTGTCCTCGCCGTGATTTTCGCAATCAAAGAGCTATCCTCCGCAGGCTGCGGCGGTGGCTCGCGGGCCGGGGCGGGTCGCGGCTTGACCTCTCTGGTTTTCGGTTTTGGCGCGGGAGGCGCCTCTTTGATCGTCTCCTCCCTTATTCTGGACTCCGCCACCGGCGGCGCTGGCTGGGGCTCCTGTGGCTTGGGCAACGGAGTTACCTGTGGCGGTGACGGGCTTGGCGCCTGCGATATCGGCGGCAAAGGAGCTAAAGGCGCCCTGGCCGGCGCGCATGCCTGCAGCAAGAACAGCAAGAAAAATACCCGTGGCACCGCCCAAACGAGCGACACAGGCCCGGAAGCTTGCGCTGCCGTCCCGGCATCCATAATCCGAGTGCTCATGTTATTCTCTCACCTGAGTTGACGACGGGAACACCCGCGCCTCCGCAGGGCGGTGGAGGGGACAATACCTGGTCGGTTCTTCGCCTTCGAAAAAAGCTTCACGGATAACTTGCGGACACTCCGGCGTGGCCAGATAGCCGCTCTCGGGGTCGATATCGACCATCTTGATCCCTGCCGGCGGGTTGAAATCAGTCGCGGGAGTCCCGGCCGTGGCGCGCTTCATGAACTCCGTCCAGATCGGTAGAGCGGCCTGCGCCCCGGACAGCCCGAGCTTGCTCTGGTTATCGAATCCGACCCAAACGACCGCGAGCAGGTCTGGCGTGTAGCCGACAAACCACGCATCCTTAAGATCGTTGGTGGTCCCGGTTTTTCCTGCCGCGGGGCGGTTGAAACCCCGAGCCCGAGCCCCCCGGCCGGTCCCCCGATCCAAAACACCTTTCAGCAGGTAGTTCATCATGAACGCCATCTCGGGCGCCAATACCTTCTCCACCCGGATATCTCTCTTCTCCAATACCTTGCTGCTGTGATCAACGACCCCTTTGATCGCAAGGGGCCGCGTACGCACGCCATTGTTAGCCAACGTGGAAAAAGCGGTCGCCAACTCTAAGGGCGTCACCTCGATGCCACCCAGAACCAGGGACGGCAATGCGGGAAGAGAACTCTCAATCCCCAGGCGATAAGCCAAATCCCGAATCTTACTGATCCCCACTTCCTTGGCGACCCGAACGGTGGCCGAATTGAGGGATCGCTCCAGCGCGGTGCGGAATCTCACGATCCCGAAGTACTCTTCCTTGTAATTGCGCGGCGTCCACTCCTGCCCCTCATAGCTCCATGTAAAAGGAGAATCATCCACCTGACTAACCGCCGTAAAGCGTTTCCCTGTTTCGGCCGACCCATACATGAGAGCGCCGAGATAGGTAAAAGGCTTGACCGTGGAGCCGGGTTGTCGTTTGGCCTGAAAGACGCGGTTGAATTGGGACTTCTGATAATCTCGGCCTCCGACCATCGCTTTAATCTCGCCGGTCTG
Source organism: Deltaproteobacteria bacterium (assembly GCA_016183075.1). Taxonomy (GTDB): domain Bacteria; phylum Desulfobacterota; class Binatia; order UBA9968; family UBA9968; genus 2-12-FULL-57-22. The sequence goes on from JACPFH010000076.1 coordinate 13,798, forward strand.
CGGCTTGATCGCAATGATGGCCCCCTCCAACCGGTCCTCTTCACCGCGGCGGCGCAGGTGCGGATACTCCTCTTCCAGCTGCTTTAGCCCTTCCACCAGCGCCCTCTCAGCTATTCTCTGAAGCTGCAAGTCCAGGCTCGTGAAGATCTTGTAACCCTCGGCAGTCAGCACTTCATTGGTATAGTTGGTCGCGAGTTCACGCTTTAAGAAATCGACGTAGAAAGGCGCATCGTTCGCCACCTTCACCAGCGCGCGCCGCTGCACGACTTCCTTGAGCGCGGCCCCGTACTGTCGCTGCGTGATGAACTTTTCCTCCAGCATCTTGCGCAGAACGATGTTGCGGCGCTGGGTCGCGGTCTCCGCGCTCCGGTAAGGGGAGTAGCGGTTTGGCGCCCTGATCAGGCCGGCGATCGTGGCCATCTCGCCGATGGTGAGCTCGCCGGGTTCCTTAGAGAAGTAAAATTGGGCGGCTTCCCACACGCCAAAGATGCCCTGCGCCCCCCTCTGTCCCAGATAGATCTCGTTCAGGTAATTCTCGATAATCTCTTCTTTGGAATACCGCCGCTCCGCGATGATCGCCATCAACGCCTCTTTTACCTTGCGCTGCAGGGTCCGTTCATCCTCAAGAAAGAAGTTTTTCATGAGCTGCTGGGTCAGCGTGCTCCCACCCTGGACGATTGTTCCATGGCGCACGTTCACCCATAACGCTCTTAAAATCGCGACCGGATCGACCCCCCGGTGGCGGTAAAATCGCTCGTCCTCGACCGCCAGAATCGCGCGCACAAGAAAGGGGGGGACTTCAGAGATCTTGACGAGCCGTCGCTCCTCCCAGATCCGATCGTACAGACCCGTGACTAACTCGGGCTCCAACTCCAACGAAAAGATTTCCTCTCCGCTCTCCAAATTCTCCATTCGCGTTATCGTCGCCCCCTCGAGGGCGACGCGCACGGGAAAACCCTTGAAGGGCTCCAACGGGTAGGGGAAATCGTGAAGATAAATCTCCAGCAATCCATCCTTCTTCACATAGCGGTAAGCGCCCCTCGCTCTCGGCGGCTCGCGAGTTTCGCGGTAACCGAGACGGCGGAACTTGTCCCACAAATCCTCCATCCGGAGGTTCATGCCGACGTACAGCAAAAGCGTGTCGGAGTAGATCTTGGACGGGAATTGCCATTTGCGGCCCTCGAATTTCGCGCTGACTACCCCTTCCAGGTAGCGAACGTACCAGCCACCCAAGGTAATGCCGCTAGCCGTAAAAAGGATAAAGAGGACGAGGGCAAACTTGAGGATGTTCGATCGGGACCTTTTCAAGCCCAAAACTCCCTCATTGAGGGTACCACCGACTCCCGGCCCTGTCAAAAACCATAAAAAGAGGGCCGGATGAAACCACCCGACCCTCCTCTTTCAACGTCGAACGCCGCCAAAGCTCACTGGGGTTTCAAAGCCAGAAACAGCGTGCTATCACCCCGGCGCACCAGGAACAGGATTCCTTTGCCTCTCTTCGTCGCCTCGCCCACGGCCTTGCGGTACTCCGCCACCGTCTTCACCGGCTTCCGGTCCACCTCCAAAATCACATCCCCGCGCCTGATCCCGGCCTCCTCCCCGGCGCTGCCCGGCTCCACCGCCGTCACCACCAGCCCCTCCGCCTTCTCCAACCCCAAACTCTCCGCAAGCTGCGGCGTCACCCGCTGCACCGTGAGCCCGAAGTTTCCCTTCTCCGGCGCCGCTGCCGCCACCTCCTCCTCCTTCAACTCCCCCACCGTCACCGAAACCCCAACCTCTCGCTTGTCCCGCAACACCTTGAGCCGCACCGCCTTGCCCACCGCCGTGCGCGCCACAACCAAAGGCAGATCGTTTGAATCCTTGATCTCCTTGCCGTCAAACTCCACAATCACATCCCCCACCTTCACTCCGGCTCGCTCCGCCGGCCCATCCTTCGACACGCTCGCCACCAACGCCCCGTGCGCCTTGTCCAGCCCCAAAGACCCGGCGATCTCCGGAGTCACCTTCTGAATCAGAACGCCGAGATAGCCCCGGGTGACCTTCCCTTTCCCCTTGAGCTGAGGCAGAAGCTCTTTGACCAGATTGATCGGAATGGCAAAGCCGATGCCGATATTGCCTCCGGTCCGGCTGAAAATCGCCGTGTTGATCCCCACCACCTCGCCACGCAGATTGATCAGCGGCCCGCCAGAATTCCCCGGATTGATCGACGCGTCGGTCTGAATAAAACTGTCATACGGACCTTGCCCGATAACCCTCCCCTTCGCGCTTACAATCCCGGCGGTCACGGTTTGGTCCAGACCGAAGGGATTGCCAATGGCCATCACCCACTCACCCACCTCAAGCTTGTCCGAGTCGCCCAAAGGAGCCGTCGGCAGCTCCTTGTCCGTGTTTATCTTGATGACGGCGATGTCGGTCTTGGGGTCCCTGCCCACCACCTTGGCTTCCACCTCCCGCTCATCGGCAAGCTTCACCACGATCTTTTGCGCGTTCTCCACCACGTGATTGTTGGTGAGAATATAGCCCCCCCGATCGATCACGAAGCCTGAGCCGAGACTCTTCTGTCGCTGCGGACCGCGAGGGAGCGGACCACCGAAGAACCGGTGCCAAAACTCACTGAAGGGATCCTCCTCCCCAAAAGGACTGCCGAAGCCCTGGAAACCCTCCGTCACCTGTGTGCTGGCGATATTAACCACGATCGGACTGAATGCCCTCGCTAAACCAACAAAATCGGGCAATCCCCGCGCTGAAGGGACGGTGCGGATCTCTGATCCCCCCGTTTGCGCCGCCAGCCGAACGTCGGCGGAGCGATCGTTTGACAGCCAACCCAGGCTGCCGCTCAACCCCAACCCGACCAGCGCCGAGATAACGCCCACGATCACCAAATCCTTAAAGGCTATGCTTCTACCCCACGGCCCCTTCAGGTCCATGCCTTACCCCTATTTCCTCTTTACCGCCTCGACGTACCTCATGCGCAGGTCATAGAGAACGTCGTCTATGAGTTTCTTTTCTCCCTGATCCAAATTCCCCCGAGTTTTCTCCCGCAAAATGCCGATGATGTCGATCATCTGCTTGGCGACCGACAGGGCGCTCTCCACCTTGCCGCTGAGCGGGTTGGGGATCTCGCCCAGGTGCATCAGCGCCTGCGTGCTCAAACCGATCACGAACGTAGAGAAGCTGATCTCTGGAAGGTCCTCTCCGGCCGCTTCTTCTTTGCCGCCGGTCTCGTCTCCACCGGGCTCCTGCGTTCCGGTTGCCTGCGCGGCTACCTCTTGCGGCTTTCCCTCCCGCGACTCTCCCGTTTCAGGGACAAACCGACGGCGGTCTTGTACCCTGAAACCCTTCTCTGCTCCCTTTTCTCCCCCTTCCGCCATACGATCTCCCAATCCGGAGCTATGATGAGATAAACGCTCCCCCGCGCATATTCCGAATCATACTCCGCTTCGAGCTGGAATCCAGACATGACCGGACCGGTCGCATATCGCGGCCCTGTGAGCTCTCCAACGAATTGAGGGCAACCTTTTGAAAAGCTTCAGGAAGGAATCTCCCGAAAGTAAATCTATAGCGAATTAAATCTGCGACTGAAAAACGCTCCTCAAGCGCCCTTTCGTCTTGTGCACTGAAGCCCTCACATTATCCGTAAAAACATTAAACGTTGCACCCCTCCTTGTCAAGGACGCGAGGCGGTTGGTGAATCCGCGCGCAGCAGACCCTCCAAGTCCGCTATAACTTTGTCTGGGCCGAGCCGGGTTAAGCACATGCGGTGCGGACAGGCCTTGCGGTCGCGGTCGGAGCATGGAGAGCACGCCACGTTTTGCTTTGCGACGATGACGCGTCTTCCCTGCGGCGCCCACAGGATGGGATCGCTCGGGCCGAACAGAGCGACAGTCGCGATTCCGAGAGCCGCTGCCAAATGGGTAAGACCGCTGTCGTTACCCAAGTACAGATCGCATCGGCTGAGCAAAGCCGCAACTTTTCCCAAGCTCTCGTTGCGCACGACCAGCGCGCTTCTATACAGACTCTCCGCCTCCGGTATTGCAGTCTCGGCGGGACCCAAAAATGCCAGCACTTGACCGCGAATGTTTTCCCTCCACCACCGGGCCACGGCGGTAAAAAACTCTATCGGCCAGTTCTTCTCTTTTGACCCGCTCCCCGGAGCGAGCCCGAGCGCCCTACGATTGGCCAGGCCATGCATGCGCCGAAAACGGACGCTCCATTCCAGAGCATCTTCGCGCAGGACAACACGCGCCAGGGGCTCCGGCGGGGGACTCTCGCCGAGACACGAGAGATAATACGCCGCCATGGGCTGCCGCCACTCGCGCGGCCGGAAGGGAAAGGTTTTCAGCCTACCGTTGCTCAGACTCGAGAGGTTCGCGACGAAAGTCGGCTGGCTGCTTGCCATCCACGAGTAGAGGCGCTCATAATGGGCAAAAAATTGCCGCAGCTCCGCGTTGTGGTCTGCGCCGTTGGTGAAAAGGCGCGAGATCTCGCGACACTCCAGCGAGCGAGTCCTGATAGTCGAAGGGAGAATTTCGCCGTATTCCGAACGCGCGAAAAGATCTACCTCCCGGACGGCCGCAAGGCGCCCGAGCGCCGGCAAAAAGCAGAGAAAATCTCCCAGGGCTCCGGGAAAAATGACCAGAATCCTCCCCGAGCCGATCCGAGAAGCCGTTGGGAAAGCGGATTCAATTGACATCTACCAAGCAAAAATATAGCATACGCCCGATGTTATCGCGATCCTGCCTGAAAACATAAAGGAACGACTCGAACGGTGGCGAAACAAGACGGCGCTCCCTCTATCCTCAACCTGATCGGTTCCACTCCTGTCGTCAAACTAAGAAATTCGGTCGGTCCTCATGATGCGGAGGTGTGGGCGAAACTGGAGTCGTTCAATCCCGGTGGCTCCGTGAAGGACCGAATCTGTCTGAGCATGGTCGAAGCCGCGGAGCGCGACGGGAAGTTGAAGCCCGGCGCGACCATCGTGGAGCCAACCAGCGGGAACACAGGGATTGGCCTGGCGCTCGTCGCCGCAGTCAAGGGGTACCGCCTGATTCTGACGATGCCGGACACGATGAGCGAGGAGCGGCGAAGCCTGCTCACTGCTTACGGCGCCAGATTGATTCTCACGCCGGACACGAAGGGCATGGGCGGGGCTATCCGCAGGGCAGAGGAACTCGTGCTGGAGCACCCGGAGTATTTCATGCCGCAGCAGTTTAATAATCCCGCGAATCCGGAAATCCACCGGCGCACCACCGCTGTGGAGCTGCTCCAGCAGTTTCAGAGAATCGACGCGTTCGTGGCGGGGGTTGGGACGGGAGGAACCATCACGGGAGTCGGGGAAGTGCTGAAGGATAAGCTGAAAGGGGTCCGGGTGTGCGCGGTCGAACCGGCGGCCTCGCCCGTCATTTCCGGAGGAGAGCCGGGATACCACAAGATTCAAGGGATCGGCGCAGGTTTTATCCCTGCGGTGTTGAACACGCGGATTTACGACGAGATCATCACGGTGAGCGATGAGGACGCCGCCTTGTGGACAAGGCGGTTGGCGTTGGAAGAAGGCATCCTGGTCGGGATCTCCTCGGGTGCCGCGTGTCACGCGGCCCTGAAAGTCGCCAAGGAAATGGGCCGCGGCCATGTCGTCGTGGCAATCTTCCCCGACAAAGGGGAGCACTATCTCAGCACGGAGATTTTCAGCGACCGCCGATGGAAACAAAACTCGAAGGATTGAAACAAATCCTAGAGGGAGCCGATGGGGTCCTGGTCGCGTTCTCGGGTGGCGTGGATTCTACCTTTCTCCTTAAAGTCACCCACTCGGTTCTCGGCGATCATGCTGTTGCGCTCACCGCCTCCTCGCCCACAGCCCCCCCGGGAGAGCTGGAGGAGGCGAAGGAACTGGCGCGACAGATTGGGTGCCGCCACATCATCTTGGACTCGCATGAATTGGAAAATCCGGTGTTCGCCCGCAACCCGGCCAATCGCTGCTACTACTGCAAGGATGAACTCTACCGGATCTGCCGCGCCGAGGCCGAGCGCCTGGGATTCCCCACCGTCGTCGACGGCACCAACCTGGACGACCTCAAGGATCACCGTCCCGGGCATAAAGCGGCCAAGGAATGGCGGATCCGCCATCCACTGGTCGAAGCGCAACTGACCAAAGCGGATATCCGGCAATTCAGCCGGGAACTGAATCTGCCGACCTGGGACAAGCCGGCCATTGCCTGTCTCTCCTCTCGCTTCCCCTATGGAGTTACCATCAACATGGAAAGGCTAGAGAAGATCGCGGCGTGTGAGCGCTTTCTGAGGGAGCTTAATTTCCGGCAGTTCCGCGTCCGGTATCACGGAGAGGTAGCGCGGATCGAGGTCGCGCTCTCGGAAATGGAGCGGCTCTTCGACGTGGCGACCAGAGCGGCGATTGTCGAGCGATTTCAGCGGGTGGGATTCAGCTTTGTTACCCTCGACCTCCAAGGGTATCGAACCGGTAGCATGAACGAGCCCTTGCGCAAAAAACCTTCCTAACACCTGCCCTGGGCACTGTTCCTTCTCAGCAGGGCCTCGGCAAATAAGAGATCCTCTGGAAACGTGATCTTAATGTTGGTCCGCTCCCCCTCAAGAACCGTGACCGGCTTTCCCAGTCTCTCTACCAACGCCGCGTCGTCGGTGGCCTCGGCGCCTTCGTCCACTGCTCTTCGGTGAGCTTCGAGGACGACCTCGACGCGAAAAGCTTGCGGGGTTTGAATCTCCCAGAGAGTTTCTCGATCGAGAGTCGCGCGAACATGCCGGTCCGCGGGCACGATCTTAATCGTATTCCGCGCCGGAACGCCGGCCACAACGGCTCCCTCCGCAAACGCCGCCGCCGCACAGCGATCGATGAGCCCGGAGGACACCAGCGGCCGGGCCCCATCATGGATGACCACGACCTGACAATCTGCATCGAGCCGCGCCAGCCCCCGCCCTACGGAATCCTGCCTCCTCGGCCCGCCCGATTGAAATATGCACTCCAGGCCATGGAGTTGGGGAGCGCTGCGGACAAGCTCTTGACACTCCGCCAGATCGTTCTCAGCCGCAACCAAGATCGCGCGCCGCACGGTTCGAGATTCGGCGAAACGGGCGAGAGTATGAAGAATAAGAGGCGAGCCTGCGAGGATTAGAAAAGGCTTACGAACTTCCCCGCCCATCCTTGCGCCCTCGCCGGCCGCAACCACGACGGCGTTCACTCGCATGGGCCAACTGCCTTGCGCAGCAAAATAAAGGCCGAGGAAGTCTCCCCCCTCGGCCTCTGGAAAGCATCCGTTCGGAGGACGCAACTAGTGGGTGAAGATATGGCGCAACTCCTCCATGATCTTTTCTTCCGAGTGGGAGCGAGCTATGGAAAGCTCTTTCACCAGGAGATTTCTCGCCGTATCCAGCATCTTACGCTCCCCAAACGAGAGTTCCTTGTCTCCTTTGAGAACAAACAGATCCCGCAGCACTTTGGCAATCTCCAAGATGGACCCGGTCTTAATCTTTTCTGTGTATTCGCGATACCGCCGATTCCAGGTCTGTTGGTCCGGTTCCACCTTCTTCTGGCGCAGAATCTTATAAACCTTAGTGACCATCTGCCGATCGATGATCTTTCTTAGACCCACAGATTGCACATGGTCGATAGGGACCATAATCTTCATGTCGCTATCGAGAATACGCAGCATATAATATCTTTTTTCCGTCCCGGAGATGAGTTGCGCCCGGATCGCTTCGATCTGCCCCACCCCGTGGGCGGGATATACGACCTTCTCGCCAACCTTAAACATATAGGCCTCCTGTCTTTGTACTGCTGCCGGCGGCGTTTTCGGAAACAGAAGTTGCGCGTCTGAAATGATTCCAGAGCGGGGCGGCTTTAGCTATGAAAAACGAAGGCAGGATCCATGGGAAGCAAGGTGAAGATAACCGGCAACTTGCTACTAACACGATAGCTCCAGCACGTAAGCACCCGGCAAAAAAATTAGCGGCCGTAAACTTCAGACCGCTATCTCAATCGATCTTTAACATAGCGCATTGGAGCTGCCTTAGTCAAGCGGAGAAAGCCAAAAAACAATACTCAACAAGTTCAGTAAGATACCGTTAGAATATAATCCAAAACTTAATATTCTCCAGCTCTCCTAGCAGAAGCCAAGAGGAAAATCTAGCGGTGAATCTCCAGGGCCATGATGACGGCATCTTCGCCGTCATCGGAATAATAGCCCTTGCGGATGCCCTGGGAAACGAATCCTACCGACTCGTACAGGCGCTGCGCGGCCGCATTGGACTTACGCACCTCGAGCGTTATCCGGCTCCGCCGTTCGTGTCTTGCCTCGTCAACGACAGCCTGCAGAAGGGAGCGGCCAATTCCCTGCCGTCGTTGCGCCGGATGCACCGCCAAATTGTGGATATCGATCTCACTCGGAAGGAGCCAATAGATCACGTATCCAACGGGCTTGCCATGGATCATGCCGAGAAGGGAGCGAGCGCATGGAACCCGCAACTCCTGGAGAAAAAAACGCGGAGTCCACGGAAACCTATAAGAAACCTTTTCGATCGCTAAGATGTCTTCGAGGTCCGAGGAGGTAACCGGTCGCAGCCGGAGCTGACCTTCCGCAACGGCAAAGTCACGGGACTCACACTCTTCCCGCGGCTTCTCGGTCGATCTCTCCATGTCGCGCATGCTGCTAGCGACCGTGGCCCCGGCCTTCCGGACCGGCTCCGCGCTCCTTTAACAGCAAAACCTCCAAGAGCTTGTTCTCGAAGCGGTGGGCGAATCCCTGTACCTTTTCTTGCAACGCGATGCTGGTAGTAAATTCCGGCGGGAAAGCGGCGATGCTCGAGGATATTCTCCGAATCCGATCATCCGGACATCTCCCTTTGACGATGAAATGGCCGTCCTTCAAGCTTAGATCAAAGTCATAATCGGGCATCTCGTCGGGAAGTTCCGATCTTCCCGCTACGCCCACATTCGGCACCCTGCGGGGAAACTCCATTCTCAGGAGATAGGCCGGGCCCCAATCCTCGATGGTGTAAATATTCCCGTACCGTCTTTCGCGCTCGAGTTTCTCGACAAAGCCCTCGGCGTAAAAGCCGTCCACCGGCACCGCCAACCGCCGGAAAACCCCCGTCTGCCGAGCCATCAGGGGCCGCAGCGCGAAGGACAAGCCTGTCCCGTACGCGGCAGCACCCAAGCTCGTTGCCTCCGCCGACTTCGCCTGAAAGATCCCTTCGCGAAGACGATAGACGCCTTCGAGAAGGCCGAGCACGATTCCAATCAGAATGTAGTTATTGATCCGCTGGCTGAACAGAATGTCCACGCCAGCCGCCGCGACCGCCAACGCCATCAACGCCAAAGCGTACAGGACCAGATTGTGGACGATGTTGAGCCCCGTGGCGCCGGCGACGCTGAAAATCCACGGATTGTCAATCGCTTTTTCCAGCTCTTCCTTGTCGCGGTGAGGCAGCGCGCCCAGGATAGGCTGGGCGAGAAAGACACAGAGGCGCGGGAGCGTTCCGCTCAAAGGACCTTTCCTTTCGCATTGGCCGAGCAGTTCCGCAAACGGGGCTCGAAGCTCGCCGGGAAACTGTTTCTTTGGTTTCTGCGGGACGGGAGCGGCTGCGGCCGGCTTCGCGGCCGGTGCCTTTGCCGCCGCGGGAGCCGGCTGGGGCTTGGGGGCTTCTTTAGGCTTCTGAGCCGCCGGGGTTGAAGGCGGCTGCGGGGCCGCCTGCACCTTTGCTGCCGGGGGAGGTGAAGGTGGAGGTGTAGCCGCAGGCTTTTCGGCAGCTTTCCGGAAACGGGACTCGAAATTCTCGCCGAACTCGACATCCTTATGGAGTTCTCGCGCTCGGCCGATCAACGCCTCCTCGCTCTCCATGTTGTTAGGATCCGGTACGCAGCAGTCCACGGGACACACGGCGGCGCATGCCTCGGAGTCGTGAAATCCCACGCACTCCGTGCACAATAGCGGATCGATGACGTAGATTTCGTCGCCCTGACTGATTGCGTTGTTTGGGCATTCAGGTTCGCACGCCCCGCAGTTGATGCACTCGCCCGTAATCATCGTCGCCATGGAAACGATCTCCTACTTCACGCTATGATCTTTAATTACTTTTTTCACCTATCCTTGTCAATCATCGTTGCCCGATCCGCAAAGCTATGTTAAACGTAAAAACAGGGCGGCGTACCCAAGTGGTTAAGGGAGAGGTCTGCAAAACCTCGATGCGGCGGTTCGAATCCGCCCGCCGCCTCCACCATCCCCCATACTAGATGCCCGGCCTTGTCTAGCAGGCTGCGGAAAAAGTGATTTTCATGCTTCGAGAGCCTCAGCATGAACGGAAAATCATCAAT
>JACPFH010000109.1 GCA_016183075.1 Deltaproteobacteria bacterium
TTCTTCGGCAGCCATGAGATAACCGAGCGCGCCGCAAAGTAACGCGCCAGTTATAGCCCCTACGGGTACGCCTTGGCCTTCGCTGATGTTGTGATTGCGCGAATTGTGGGCGATGATGCCCCCCGCAGCAGCTCCGGCCGTGGCGCAAATCGCGGCGCCTGTGAGCGCGGCTTTCTGGCGGTATGTCAACTGGGCACAACCGCTTATGAAAAAAATGGCGATCAGCAACGGCGCGAGATGTCGTTTTTTCACGAACTCTACCCTCCTATAGCTGAATTCGTTTGCTCCGGCAGCGCACACTGCTTCTCAAATAGGCTCCGGATCCGCTCCATCTTCCCGATGAGGTGAACACCCGATTTACATTAAAAACGGGTCACCGCCTTATATCAACTGGTAGCGCGGCTGTCAAGAAGAAAAATTGAAACGAAACTCCTGGAAATTCAAAAGGTTAAGCAATCTTGGTTTAACCGAGCTCGACGATCTTTTCCGGGTATTTGTGTAGACGTTCAACAACACCTTGCTCGCCGATCAGGAAATTGTCGCAGATCGTATTGAAGGCCAGGCCGGTGAGATAGGTGGGGTGACAGGTGAGATTCATGTTTTTCCGAATAGGCATCGGCTCATCGAACCGGACCAGAGGGCGTTCGACCAGGTCATAACCCTGGCCGTGGCAATAGAGTCTCTCCTCTTCCGGCTTACCATGCTTGCGCAGAAACCCGTTGTAGGAATCCCAGATGTCTTTGCACGAGGCTCCAGGCTTCAACAGGCTTAACGTAAGTTTGCGCGCCTCAAGCAGAACGGTGAACTCGTCGAGCATTTCCCGGGGCGCCCTGCCAAGCACGCAGGTCCGGCTGATCTCGGTATAAAACCCGCCGGGACCATTGCTCTCGACGAGGAGCGTGAACATGTCGCCTTTTCGCAGAGCCCGGTTTTGAAGGTGGCGGTTGCCCCAGGCAACAGGCTCCCCCGGTGCGTGGGAGCTGCATAGAAACAACCCTTGCTCGCCGCCATGATCGAGGACGAAATGTTCGGCGACGGCGGCAATCTCGATCTCCCGCTTTCCCGGCGCGACCGCCTTCATCGCCGCCTCGACCGCGCCGTCTTGTACTGCGGCGGTGCGCCGGATGTGCGCGATTTCCCCTTCGCTCTTGATTACCTTGATCGAGTCCACCATATCGGTCGCATCCACCAACTTCGAATTCGCGAGACGACCGCTTCGCAGATGATCGATAAGCGAGACGGGCAGCGTCCCGCGCCCGACCAGGCCGATCGTCCCGCGGGCATAGGGCTCGAGAGTTTTCGCGGCCAGTTCCGCATCGTAAGCGAGCGTGTAGTACGCGCTGGAGAAGTACGGAGCCCCCAGCACCCTTTTCACACCCCGCCGTAGCCAGTTGCCTTCTGGCGGCAACTGTTGATCCTCGCCAAATCTCGTCTGGACGATGACCGTCATGCTGTCTTTCCTTGGAAAGATGACGGTCTGCGGATACCCGTGGGTCGCGGGCAAATCAGTGAAATACTTCACGTAGCCGCCCATGAAATCATTATTGTTCTGCATGAGCAGAACGTCGATCTCACGTTCCTCCATCGCTGCCCGGACTAAGGCCCAGCGCCGTTCGAGCTCCTCGGTCGATATGGGGTGGTGGAGCCGCTCGGATGGACTGGTCATGAGGTACTCCTTATCTTGAGCGCGCGCCCGCTCTCGCCGTTTTTTTTGGCCGGAGCGTATCCGATAACGGCGCGTTATGTCAACCGGAGCGTGGCTTCCATGGCGCAATTATGGTACGTAAAGCTCTTATGTTCCAATCTCCATCTCGTCTCCAGGATGTTGCGTGTCTTTGGGTTTTTGCCTTGCTTTGTCTTATTGTCTTGTTCGCCAATCTGGGAAGCGCAGCGCTCTTCGAGCCCGACGAAGGGAGGAATGCTGAAGTCGGGCGGGAGATTCTCTTGCTCAAGGATTGGGTGACCCCTCACTATAATTTTATCCCGCGGCTGGACAAGCCCATCTTTTTCTACTGGCTCGTCGCGTGGTCGCAAAAACTCTTCGGGCTCTCGGAATGGTCGGCTCGCCTGCCCTCCGTTCTATTCGGACTGGCGGGCGTGTTCCTGGTCTACCGACTGGCGCGAACGCTGCTGGGTCCGTGGGAGGGCTTATGGAGCGGCCTCATTCTGGTAACCAGCTTTGAGTATTTTATTCTTTCTCGCACCGTTATCTTGGACATGACCTTGACTTTTTTTATCACCCTTTCCCTTGGCGCCTTCTGGTGGGCCCGGCACGCGGATCGTAGCGGAACGAAAAAAACATTTTACCTGTTGATGTACGGCGCGATGGGATGCGCCACGCTCGTGAAGGGGCCGATCGGCGTGCTTCTTCCCGGGATGGTAATTTTCGTCTATCTCCTCGTGGGCAAGAAATGGTCTATCTTGCGGGAAATGGAGCTGCCTCTTGGCGCCGCGATTTTTTTCCTGGTGGCGACGCCTTGGTATCTGTGGGCGGAGTGGCGAAACCCGGGATACCTTCGGTACTTTTTCCTGCACGAAAACATCCTTCGTTTTTCGTCCGACTATTTTGAACAGGGCAAGCCCTGGTATTATTTTTTTCTGGTCCTGGCTATCGGCCTTCTTCCCTGGACCTTTCTCATCCCCTCCGTCGTTAAAGATTTATGGAAAGGACCGCCCGATGATAAGCGCCTTTTTCTGATCCTGTGGGCAGTCCTGCCATTCCTGTTTTTTTCCCTTTCCCATTGGCTCCTGTCTCTTCCGTTGATCACTCTCATCGTGCTGCTGCTTACCTTTGTCCTGTTGCGCCTCGGGCCGAGCGTGTTCGCCCTGCCTCTTCCGGACCCCGTCTACCATGTCTCGCAGGCCATTCCCTTCTGGCTGCCGGCGATCCTTCTTTCCCTTTCCATCATTGTCGTGTTGACCCTATGGACCAACTTAGGGTCGAAACGAGCCCGTTTCTATCTGGTGTCCTGCGCGAGCTGCGCTCTTTTCTTTTTCTTCCTGCACCACGTGATAGCCGCGGTCTCCGGGATTCGCTCCTCCAAGGAGCTCGCCGAAAAATCCGCCGCCCTCATCCGCGCGGAAGATCAGATCGCCGTTTACGACACCTATCTCTCCAGCCTGCCCTTCTACCTGGGAGCGCAGAAACCGATATGGGCGGTGTGGTCGGGGAAAAAAAGCGGTATCCTCGGCAGCCATTACGTGGCTGTGAAAAAGCCTCCGCCGGCGCCGGGATATGGCAAGGTCCTTGTCACTTTTGAGGAGTTCTCTCAGGCTCGGAAGGAATCTAACGGGAGAGTGCTGGTTTTCGTAAAAGAAAAAAATCTCTCTCACCTGAGCGAGCGCTTTGGGGTCATGCCAAAAAGGCTCCTCCAGGTGGATGAGATAGTCCTGGTAACCAACCGATGACCCGCTGCCCAATTCGCTGGGGGTTCACCGGACGTTGAAACACCCCATTGACGGTCTGTTCACTTTTGGCTTTTGTTGCGCCGCTGGCGCAGGAGAGCAAGAAAATCGCGGGCATGGGCGGAGAGGGGGCTCTCCTTAGGGTAAATGATGTAGCTATGCCCCTCCAGTTTTAACCCTTGTAGCTTGATAATCTTGAAATCGCCTTTTCTAATGTCGGACTCCACGGCGTCGCGAAACAAAAGCCCGACGCCGAATTTCTTTTTGACAACGGCCTTCACCGCCTCCGGCGAGTCGCAACGCATGGCGATATTGGGCTTAAATCCCTGGCTTTGGAGTTCTCGCAGGAGCCCGTTGGCTATGCCTCCCTTCCTTATGATGATGGGCGTGCCTCCGATATCAGACACGAGCACTCGTCTTCTCTTCGTCAGGGGATGCGTTGGCGAGGCGAAGGCCACCAACTTCTCCGGGCGAAGAGACTCTGCTTCAAGCCGGGGAGACTGGGGAAGGCTGCCGGCCACGGCGATATCTATTTCGCCTTTGAGAATCATTTCTTCTATCGCGAGCGCGTTGCCGGTTCTCAGCGTGACGTCCACCGTTGGATGCGTCCTATTAAAGGTTGTCAGGAGCGGGGGAAGAAATACCGCGGAGTGGGTGTAAGTTCCTCCCACTGTGAGCGATTCGGCCCCTGGCTGAGCCAACTTAATGTCAAAGTTCTCTCCTAGCTTTTGGACCTGGGAGAGGATCACCCGCGCATAGTTCAGGCATAGTTGTCCCTTCTCCGTAAGCTCGATGCCGATATTGCTTTTCGTATAAAGTCTCGCCCCCAGGGCTTCCTCTAGTAGCTTGAGCTGTCGGGAGACCGAAGGCTGGCTGATGCGTAGCTCCCCAGCGGCCTTCGTGAAGGTACGGTGTCTTGCGACTTGGGCAAGGATTCTGAGCTGATGCAGTGTCACCATAACCTAGTTCTCCTGCCAAACTCAGTCGAGCACGCCCGCAGGTTCACCTTTTACCTCACAGCTTCCCCAAGAGGCAACCACTAAAAACCGTATAACCGTCATTACAAATAGGTATGGGGTATCTTCCGGAACCGCTTCTTGCTCTTCTACCCCCGGCAACGGGATCTCCCGCGAGGCGGACGCAATCCTCGCCTTTAAGCCGTCCTTATATTCTCCACGACGATTCCGAGCGCGGGCGCCCGTGAAAGCGGTCCGTCTGCGGTTAGCAAGGGAACGTCGTACAGACGCGCCGCAGCCACGTAGAACGCGTCGTATGCGCTTACGTTATGGCGACGGCGCCAAGCTTCGCGGAGGAGGATCCTGTGCGGGATCCGGTCGACCTGCCAGTCGGCCAGATCCTGGAGCGCCAATCGAGCCCGATTCTCTTCGAGTCGGTAGCCCAGAACGGCCCTGCGCAAGACCGAAAGCACCTCGACGTCAAGAAGTTCCGGCGCGACCAGCAGAGATCCTTCAATCGCGGCAGCGACCTTGGCTCCCACGCTCGTCCGCAACAGGAACTCAGCGGCCGCGGACGCGTCGATCACATACGGCATCAGCTAAGCTCGGCATCGCGTAGTCGCCGTTCCTCCTCCAGCAGTGACGCCGCGGAGATGCCGAGATTGGTAATAGGGCGTTTGGCCAAACGCTCATGCCATTCGGTCCTCGCCAGCTCGCGTTCCACCGCGGAGAGAACCACCTCGCCGATCGTGCATTTTCGCCTTCTCGCGTAACGGCGCAAGCGCTGATGCATGGAAGCCGGAATGTTTTTCACTTGCAGGTTTGCCATAGCATGGATATGGCATGCCTGAAGCATGCTGTCAAGTATTGCACACGTATTCGCAAGGAGTGAGCGAACGTACCCCTGGTTCCCAGGCCGGAAGCGCGCCTTACCTCACGGCTTCGCCAAAAGGCAGCTACGAAAACCGTATAACCGCCATTACAAATTGGTATTGGACATCTTCATGGCGGGTGGTCTATGGGTCAGCTAACGGCGGGAGAAGCAGGACAGTTGTGGAACACCAACATGTGACTGTGAGGCCCGACCCTAAAGTTTCCCTGCCGTGACCCAACTGGTGCCTATAGCTGAGCCAACTGCCGCAAGTTTAGGCCGTTCAAACAAGAAAAATGAGGCTCTGTGCCGCTGGCGCCGGTGCTGGGGCTATATTGTTTCAGGTCCTGACAAATGAGGATTGAAAACAAGGGAGGTGCGCTATGAAACGAGAGATTCTGTTTGGAGGTTTGCCAGAGTTAACGGGGTCTAACAAACGGGCAAATCAGATACCCAGGAGAGGAAAAGATATGGGAAAGGAAGTGACCGTCATTTCACTCTTGCTTCTTTCACTGATGGGTGCATCCAAATTCGCCTATGGTGCTCCGTCATCCTACCTCCTCGGAGATACGGCTTGGCTCATCGATGGTAATGTCAAAGCAACGTTAGATTCTCCGAATCTGGTTAAGCTCTCCACTACACTCCCCAAGTTGGCCACCTTCGCTACGCTGGGTGTCCCCGAGATCTTTGTCTTCCATGGCGACGGGACGTTCGAGGGCACAGCGACATGGACTCAGAGTGGAAACAA
>JACPFH010000138.1 GCA_016183075.1 Deltaproteobacteria bacterium
AGCAAACGCCAGCGCAGCTCTTCAAGGTGCTCCGTAACGGTCAGGTAAGATTCGCGCGGCACCTCGTCGCTCCGGTAATATCGACACAGAATCGAATCGTTGATTTCTAAGACAAAAACAGGTCGCAAAAAAGGGGAAGGCTGAAAACCCTCCCCCTTTTTGGTTGCTGAAACCCAAGCCAATTAGAGCCGACCTTACTTGGTTTTGGCTCCTTCGGCTTTTTTCTCCTCGGACTTGCTCTCGCCCGGGGCTGCTGGAGCCCCCGGGGCCGCCTCACCACCCCCAGGCGCGGGAGCCATGGCGCCAGGCTCACCGGGCGCCGGCGCGGCAGGCGCTGGAGCGGGAGCGGGCTTAGCAGGCTCTTCTTTTTTTCCGCAACCGGCAAAAGCTAGAGACACGGCGAAGAGAAAAACTGCCGACCAGATACCAACTCTCTTTACCACCACATTTCACCTCCTTTCACGCTCTGCGAGAAATCGTCCAGGCTGGCAGTTTTATTACACAACTCGCACTAACTTGCAAGGGAAGGACGATTCTTGTGCAGAAAAGGATTTTTTGGCCACCAAAAGCAAATCGAACCCTCGCAGGCCAACCGCCGCAAACCAACAAAATTTGTGCATAAGTTGTGGATAAGTGAACCGAAGGGTCAGTCGGCGGCCTGAAAAATAGCTTCGTCCAACGAATTGCTCAAATCATCAGCAGCACAAACCGCAGAAATTCACCGAGTTAAAAAGATTTGTCTGAAAGGCGCCGCCTCTTTTCGGCACCCAGAGCCCGTAGCGCGTGCCATTCCGGACTGCGCAACAGGAAACTGAAGGCGAGAAAAAGCGCCATTCCCAACGCGATCACACCGACAAATGCGATCGCATGCACCAAAAGATCTCTTTCCCGCGCCACCCAATCGACGCGGCGAACGATCACGAGAAGAGGGACAGCCATGACCAGCGCGCTGATAAGACTGCGGGAAAATGACAGCAAAAACTCGCGCCACGGAAACTCTCCCAGGCGCCGGTCGAGAATCACGAGCAGCAGCAGAAAATTCACGGTGGCAGATATGGAAGTGGCAAGCGCAAGACCGCCGTGAGCAAGGGGGAGAAGGCTGACCGCTGCGGTAAGCGCGGAGACGCTACGGCTCACAACGTCAGCTTCCGGCGCGACGTAGACCGGTCCCATCAGAATGAGGCTCAAGATAAAGTTCAGCAGGAAAGTTCCCAAGCCTATCCACACCGGCGTCCGCGTATCCTGCATGGCGTAGAACACGGGCACCACGAGTTTGCTTCCGGAGAAGCCCCAAAGACCGATCGAGAAATAGACAAGCGCCTGAGCCGTGCGCAGGGTGGTGTCCGCATCAAACGCACCGCGTTGAAACAACAGCGAAAAGGTCGGAACGGAAATTACCATCAATCCCAGGGTCGCCGGAAGAGCGATAAAATTCACCAGCCCGAGGGAATAGGCAAGCCCTTTTCTTAGCTCGGCGAAATCTCGCCTCGCCACGAGAGCGGAAAAACTCGGCAGCGCCGCCGTGCCCAAAGCGATGGCAAAGATTCCCAGCGGAAATTGAAGCAACCGATCGGCGTAATAAAGGTAAGAGACGCTCCCCTCCGGAAGCACGGAGGCCAGAATCGTGCTGACAAGGACATTGATCTGATACACGGCGGCGCCGAAGACGGTGGGAGCCATGAGCAGCAGGATCCGCCGCAGAGCCGGATGGCGAAAGTGGAAGTCGAGACCACACGAAACCCCGTGGCGAGAGAGATACGGAAGCTGAAGCAAGAGCTGCGCAATCCCGCCCAGCAAAACCCCGTAACCGAGACTCGCCACCGGCTCTCTGAGGAAGGGGGAGAGCGCCAGCGCGCAAAGAACGATGGCAAGGTTGAGCAAAACCGGGGAGAGCGCGGGAGCCATGAAATGGCGGAGCGAGTTCAGTACTCCCATCGCCAGAGCCACCAAACTCACGAACAGGAGGTACGGGAACATCAAGCGGGTCAAGAAAACCGTCAGCCTGAACTTTTCCCTATCCGCGAGGAACCCCGGGGCGAAAAGCCCCGTCAGGGGTTCGGCCAGGGCGATCCCCAAAACGGTGATCGCTCCGAGGGAGATCACGGCAAAGGTCAAGATGATCCGCGCCACTCGAAAAGCCTCGTCTTTGCCCTGGCGGGTGAGATAATCGGTAAAGACGGGAATGAAACCCGCCGTGAGCGCTCCCTCGGCCGTCAGGCGGCGCAGGAGATTGGGAATGCGGAACGCGACGAAAAAGGCATCGGCGGCTCCGTGGGCGCCAAACAAGTAGCCCACGACCATGTCGCGCACAAGCCCCATGAGGCGGCTGAGCAGCGTAAAAAAACCGACCACGCCCGCCGCCCTCGTCAGTTTCCCGACCTCATCCATCGCGTTGACTCCTCAAGGGGCAAATGCTAGAAAAAAGAAAACGGTTTCAGGAGGTACGGCTTGGCTGTTCATCGATCGGCAATCAAAAGGCACCGCCAGAGTTTGAAACGAAGGGCGGACAATCGAGAGGCGAAATCCAGGATTAAGACCCTGATCAAAAAGACTCAAAGGGCAATAGAGACGAAAGATCGGGAAGCCGTCTCCGCCCAGTTGCGGGAGGCTAACCGAGCGCTCGACAAAGCCGTGGGCAAAGGCATCCTCAAGCGCAACACCGCCTCGCGGTGGTTTTCTCGCCTGGCGCGATCGGCTCAGCGCACGGCTTCCACATCCTAGGCCGCGAGGAAGATTGCGGTACCTTTCTATTTAAAACCTCTCGAAAAGTCTCCCGTGCAACTCGCGGGCGAATTTCTCCATTAGCCGCTCTTTTGTGTCCAGGCTGAGAGTCTCCGTAATCTGAATGTCCGTGAAGCGGCGCACGTCCGAAGGATTTAAAGTTCCGGAGCGAAACTCAGAGGAGGTGGTGACGACGGCGCCTCTCGACGCGCTATAAACGTCGGTGAGCCGCATCCCTCGGGATTGCCAAAGCACCTCGTCGGGACTACGCCGGCGAAACGTGATATCAACCACCAGGACCGCTTCGTACTGCAGAGCCTCGGCGTGTCGATTCACGGCCACCACGTGACGGTCGAGAGTGCGTACCACGCCGCTTAACATCGCATCTGCCCGCTCCGACCGGTCAACCACAACGAGCTGCCCCTGCCGATGAAATTCGCTTTTCAGCGCCGAAGAAATGTCCCTTTCCAGGCCGACCTCGCGGCTTCGATTCGCGAATGGCTCGATAAAAACCGTCCGGACATCTTTAGGGAAGCCCTCGCCCTTGCCGGAAAACTGGTAGCCGCAGCCGGCCACGGCAACAACGACCAGTGTCAGCAATGCAACCCGGTTTTTAGTTTTTAGTTTTGAGTCTTGAGTTTCTCTCACCGCTCTCTCCTCATTGTCCCCGTTTCCCCCATTCCCCGATTCGGTGAGCGGGCGAACCGGAGAGCGGGGGCTTGCCTGTCGCCTTTTACGTTTCTCTTCTACCCTTCGACAACGATATTCACAAGCCGCCGCGGCACCTGAATGACCCGCTGAACGGATTTGCCGTGCAAGAAGCCGCGAATCTTCGGATGCGCCAGAGCTTCTGCTTCAATCAGCTCGGGACCTGCGTCCGCGGGCACCGTAATCCTGCCTCTCACCCTGCCGTCCACCTGAACAACGATCAGCAGTTCTTCTTGCTGCAGCGCCGGCGGAGAATACTTGGGCCAGGGTATCGCCTCGAGCCCGCTCCTGTTCCCTAGGCTCTCCCAAAGCTCGCTCGCAAGATGGGGGACGAACGGGAAGAGAAGCACGACGGCGACCTCAAGCCCCCCTCGGATGAGCGAAGCCGCCGCGACCGAAGGGTTTTCATCCTTGGCCGCCAGGCTGAGCGCGTTGAACAGCTCCATGATTGCCGCGATCGCGGTGTTGAAATGGAATCTCTCTTCGATATCGTCAGTGACTTTCTTGATCGTGCGGTGCACTTGGCGGCGCAGCCCGCTCAAGTCGGCCGGCAGTCCCTTCGGATCGAGATCCGGGGCCACCCCGGACAAGCTCTTATGATGCTGCGCCACGAAGCGCCACAGACGGCTGATGAAGCGATACGCGCCTTCTACACCCTGATCGCTCCAGTCCAGATCCTTCTCCGGAGGCGCCGCAAACAAGGTAAAGAGCCGCGCCGTGTCCGCGCCGTAGCGCTCGATCAAAAAATCGGGGTCCACAACGTTCCCTTTCGACTTCGACATCTTCGCCCCGTCTTTGATCACCATCCCCTGAGTCAGTAAACTGGTGAAAGGCTCGCTCACTCCCAGCCACCCCAGGTCACGCAAAACCTTGGTAAAAAACCGCGCGTAAAGGAGGTGGAGAACGGCGTGCTCGATCCCGCCTATATATTGGTCCACCGGCAGCCAGTAAGCCACACGGGATTTGTCCAGGGGATGGCGATCCTCGTCCGGGCAGGCATAGCGAGCAAAGTACCACGAGGACTCCACGAATGTATCCATGGTATCGGTTTCTCTTCGGGCTGGGCCATCGCACTTGGGGCACCTGGCCTCATAAAATGCCGGAAGCTTCGCCAGCGGCGAGCCGCCTTCGCCGGTGAGCTCCACATCCGTGGGTAAGACCACGGGCAATTCCGATTCCGGAACCGGGACCATCCCGCACGGATCGCAATAGAGAATCGGGATCGGAGCACCCCAATAGCGCTGCCGAGAGATGCCCCAGTCGCGCAGCCGGTAGCGAATATCTTTCTTTCCCCAGCCCTTCTCCTCGAGATAGGCCGCAACCCTTTCCCTTCCCGTGGCGCTCGGAAGGCCGGAGAAGGAACCGCTCTCCGCCATGGTTCCTTCATCTACGTAAGCCTCGGTCATCGCATCGGAGTTCAAAGTCTGACCGGGAGGTTGAATGACGACCCGGATCGGCAGGCGGTATTTGCGGGCAAACTCGAAGTCGCGCTGGTCGTGAGCCGGAACAGCCATCACCGCCCCGGTCCCGTACTCCATAAGAACAAAGTTGGCGAGGTATATGGGAATTTTTTCCTGCGTGAACGGATTGACGCAGTAACTCCCGGTGAAAACTCCTTCCTTCTCCACCTCCTCCGTTCCCCGGCGCGCCTGATTGATTGTTTTGATCCGCTCGACGAAGTCTCCGACGATTTTCTCCTGCGCCGTCCCCTGCGCCAGCTTCAAAGCCAGCGGATGTTCCACGGCCAGCGATGCAAACGTAGCCCCATACACCGTGTCCTGGCGCGTGGTAAAGATGTTGAGCCCGCCCGCGCGGCCAACGAAAGGGAACAAGATCTCGGCGCCCACGGATTTCCCGATCCAATTTCGCTGCATGGTCAGCACTTTTTCCGGCCATCCGGTTAGCCGATCCAGATCTTGCAGGAGCTCTTCGGCGTACGCGGTAATGCGGAAAAACCACTGTTCCAGCTCCCTGACCCCCACCTCCTCCTCGCAGCGCCAACACCGTCCCCCTTCAACCTGTTCGTTGGCAAGCACGGTCTGGCAGCGCTCGCACCAGTTCACTGTGGAACGTTTCTTGTAGGCCAGCCCCCGGTGGAACATCTCGATAAAAAAAAGCTGCTCCCAGCGGTAGTAGCTCTCGTCACAGGTGGCGAACTCGCGGCGCCAATCGTAGCTGAAGCCCATCTTCTTGAGCTGGTCGCGCATGTAGGCGATATTTTCGAGCGTCCATTTCGCCGGATGGACCCCCCGTTCGATGGCGGCGTTCTCCGCGGGAAGTCCGAACGCGTCCCAGCCCATGGGATGAAGCACGTTGAACCCGCGCATACGCTTGTAGCGCGCGACCACATCACCGATGGAATAGTTGCGCACGTGTCCCATGTGGATGCGGCCCGAAGGATACGGAAACATCTCGAGGAGGTAATACTTCGGCCGGCTCGGGTCCTCGATGACCTGGAAGCTTTTTTCCTCCTCCCAGGTCCGCTGCCATTTCGACTCTATCTTTTTCGGGTCGTAACGCTGATCCATCAGCGGAAAAGTCCCTTATACTAGGTACTTAAGCGCTCTATTTTGCACATTACACTTCCAGAGTGCAACGGACAGCCTGCGCTGATTCGTCCACGGGTCGCGGGAAGTCTTCATTGGGAACTTTCGTTCAAAGCTCTTTGACGCCGCTGGCGGCGGCGATCTGGTCCAGGACCCCGTTGATGAAGGTCGCCGAGTCGTCGGAGCCGAAGCGCTTGCCGATCTCGATCGCCTCATCCATGCTCACGCTGACGGGAATGTCGGGGCAGAACAGAAGTTCATAGGTGGCGATGCGCAAAATGGTTAAATCGACCTTAGCCATCCGGCTGAGCTTCCAGTTATCCGTGCACTGCTCGACGAGCCGGTCGATCTCTTCTCTGTGTGTGATAACGCCTGAAACCAGGCGCCGGGCAAAATCCCTGGCTTTAGCGCTTCCCTCGAAGTGGCCTAAGAAAAGCTCCAGGGCCCTGGGAGAGGTGTCCCCGGTCACATCCATCTGGTACAGGGCCTGAAGCGCAAGCTCTCTGCCTTTTCGCCTAATCCCCATGAATTAGTTTCTAATTTTTAGTTTCTAGTTTGCGAAGAATGCGCACGAGTCTCCAGTCCAATAGATCGGAAACTAA